>JADLAJ010000014.1 GCA_020848255.1 Chitinophagales bacterium | reverse complement strand
GGTATTTCCGATATTGGCATCCTTATAGACAAGAAATAGACACCAAATTTTCACCATGAACCTGCTGCATAATATTGGTTTTTCTTATTAACTTTATATAAACCAATTTTTATGAAAAAGCTCCTGCTGTCAATAGCCACAATTTTTTCCGTTTCTGCTTATTCGCAGACATTATCTCGAGGTCCGTATCTGCAAAGTTTAACGAACAACAGCATCAAAATTATGTGGCGTACCAGCGATTCTACCAATTCAATAGTCAGATATGGTGATTCTCCATCTGCACTTACCAATGTGATTACAGACAATGCTCGTTTGAAAAACCATATTGTGAAAATTTCAGGATTGAATACTAAAACAAAATATTATTACAGTGTCGGCTACGATGCTACTGTTTTAGCGGGTGGCAATGAACAACATCACTTCACTACAGCTATCAATCCGGGAGATTCAACGACTGGCTTCAAATTCTGGGTGACCGGTGATTTTGGCGGCGGTAATAACGAACAGATAAAAGTACGCCGCTGGTTTGAAAATTATTTGCAGTCAAATGTGGTAGATAGCTGGTTGTGGCTGGGCGATAATGTTTACAATGATGGCACAGATGCAGAATACAGCGCAAAGGTTTTTGACAATGTTTATGGCTATGATTCCATCTTTCGTTTCCTACCGTTTTACCCGATTCCGGGAAACCATGATTATAACAGTGTGAATGGAACAGAAGATGCAAGTACTCATCGTGGTCCTTATTTTGACATGGTAGAAGTTTTTAAAAACGGGGAGATGGGTGGCATACCGTCTAATATGGAAACATACTATTCTTATGATTACGGCAACACACATTTTTTAGCCTTAAATTCTGAAATGTATCGGGTCTTAGCTTTCTGGGATGTGCTTCCTACTGCCATTCAATTTAAAAACTGGCTAATAAATGATTTAAAAAATTCCGGAGGAAAATTTAAAGTAGCATACTGGCATCAGCCACCTTATTCAAAAGGCTCACATGACTCGGATGATTTCTGGGAAGTGTTTATGATTGCTATGCGTGAAAAAGTAGTTCCAATTTTAGAACAATATGGTGTGGACTTGGTATTATGCGGGCACAGTCATGTGTATGAACGATCTTATCTCATAAATAAACATTACGGAAACTCCGGGACATTCAACAGAAATACTATGTTGATAGACAGTACCTCGGGAAATCCAGACAATAATCGAACTTATATAAAATATACATATGGTGCTAACAAAGACAAAGGAACAGTATACAGCATTGTAGGAAACAGTGGAAAATCGGAAGCTGAAAATGGTGAGATGCATCCGGTAATGTATAAAAAATACGCCGCAGATAAAGGCGTTGGCAGTATGATATTAGAAGTGAAAGGAAGTGTTTTAACAGCCACTTACTATAAAGAAAACGGTGAAATTTTCGATAAATTTCGCATTGTAAAACAAGATTCCGTAGCTATTATTTCAGGTGTAAAAAATAATACATCTGTAAACGATTTAAAAATCTATCCGAATCCGTTTGCCAATTCCTTAATGGTGGAATTTGATGCGAAAGAAATAAAACCAACATCTATCAGTATTCAGAATATAGTTGGTCAGCTTATCGTACAAACCATCTGGAATGGAAAAAGTACGGTTGGTAAAAATAAAATTGAGCTGAATAATTTACAGGATTTACCAGCCGGTGAGTACATTATTTCTATTAAGCAAAATGAGGATATAGTAAGTGAGAAACTAGTGAAGTTGTAAAAACTGATCAGACATATTTTTTCAGAATCTCATCCACTCTTTTCTCCACTTCAGCATTCTTCTTTAAAACAGGCGCATGATGAGGTTTGATACGGGCATCAATAATCAGTGTATCGCAGCACCAGTGTTTGTTTTCATATCGTTCGTTGATGCCATATATATCGTGTGACGGATTGCTACGCGTAAAGGTTATCCAAAGGAAATTATTAAAATCTGCTGCTAAAAAATCTGCATCATCACAGATGACGATTAAAGGAGTGCCTTCTGTTTTCCATGTTGTGCCTGCCAGAGATCCTGAAACAATCCCGATATTCGTCGGGACAGGATGACTTTCGGAGAATTCAACTGCCAGTATCCCTTTAGAAACAAATCTTGGGTTTTTAAAACCAGCAGGCAAAATAAAATCATCCGGTAAGATGTCTGTCAGCGTTCGCTTTTTGTCTCCCGCAGCTGCAATAATTACTTTACTGCCGGTATTCAATCCGTCTCCGGAATAATCCAGCGTATCAATAGTTGTTTTCGTCTGAAAGTGAATATCCCTTGATAAATCTATGCGTTCTAAAATGTGCTGAAAGAATTTCTCTTCTTCATGTGTCGTTAATGTTTCATCATCACTTTTATCAGCAATAAACAAAAATTTTGCCAGCGATAATTGTCCGGTACCTAAAATATGATTGGAAATCGTCAGTAATTCCTGCGGACGTTTGTTGGTATAATAAGGCGTATATCGTTCGCTACCAATAGCCAGCAACAAGGGATGTACGCCGGCTGCATCTACTGCATGCACTTCGTGTACGCCTGGTATTTCCGAACTGATAGCACTGCCCGTCATCTCGTGAATCATATTACCAAATGCTGTGTCTTCCTGCGGCGGGCGACCTACTACCGTAAAACTCCAAATGGCATTTTTCTTTGCATACACATTTTTTACGCGCATCAAGGGAAAATCATGCTTTAGTGAATAATAGCCTAAATGGTCACCAAACGGGCCTTCCGGTTTATTATCATTGGGATATACTTCTCCGGTAATGACAAAATCAGCATCCGTACTCAAACAAAAACCTTCCTCATCATACATATATCGAAAACGTCTCCCGCCTAATGCTCCGGCAAAGGTGAGCTCAGATAAACCTTCCGGCAAAGGCATCACTGCGGCAAAGGAATGTGATGGCGGACCTCCAACAAACACAGATACTTTCATCGGCTTGCCGAGTTTATTCCATTTTGTTTGATGTACGCCGATTCCGCGATGTAACTGATAATGCAATCCAATTTCTTTATCCTGTATATAGTCGTTTCCTGAAAGCTGAATTCTATACATACCTAAGTTGGAATGCATAGCGCCGGGTTTTTCAGGGTCTTCAGAATAAACAATTGGTAAGGTGACAAACGCACCTCCGTCTTTCTCCCAACATTGTATCAATGGCAAATCAGAAATCTTAATCTTTTCAAATTTGTGAGAAGAAACTTTTTTTGGCAAAGCTTTCCATGCAGCTAATGCCACGCCGATATTTTGTAACGGGTGCTTCAATGCTTGCATCGGATCCGTCTTCAATGCAATCATTTTTTTGACATTCTCCAATGTATCTCTGAAAATAAATGTACTGCGTTCTGTCGTTCCAAACAGGTTAGAAACAGCCTGATATTTGCTGCCTTTCACTTTTTCAAACAAGATAGCTTTCCCTTTGGCTTCATGAATACGCAAATGAATGGAAGCCATTTCCAGATATGGATCTACTTCTTCTTTGATACGAATCAACTGACCGGTTTTATCCAGATCTTCAATACAATCCTGCAGACATTTATAAGCCATAATCAAAAAACAAAAATAATCTATTTAAGTTGTGAATTGAAGTTGTAATAGAAATTTATTAACTTTAATAGAAATAGTAATATTATGAAAAAGGTTTTAATTATTGGTTTAGCCATCTTGTGTATTTCTATTGTTTCCTGTGGGAAAGTTGACAAAACACCTCAGACAGCATCTGCACTTTTTTTCTCCGCATACAGCGATTCATTAATAGGTAAAATAGACTTAAAAAGCGGGACTATCGATTCCAATTTTGCCAGAGGTGTGGCATCCGGGTTGTCTAATACCGATCAAATAGGGTTGGCGCTCAACACCAAAACCGGTGACATTTATTGCAGTATTGAAGCTACTAGCGGACCAATTTACAAGGTGAGCAGTAATGGTATTGCTACAGTTTTATTCAGTGGTGCAGAAGCAAATAATCCTGCTGGTATTGCATATAATGCAAGCAATGACAGAGTTTACTGGATAAACAGGGGCGACGGAAAAGTTTACAGCATCAGTGTTGCCGGCGGAACACCTACTGCTTTGTATGGCGGAGCTGATGTGAATGCCGAAGGTTACAGTATAAAACTGGATGAGAAAAATGGAAATTTATACTATTCAAATTTTGATGAAATCTATAAAGGAAACATTGATGGTAGTGGAACTCCGACAGTACTGTATTCAGGTAAACCTGATACATTAGAATCTCCTTCCAGTATTGAAATTGATGTGGATGCTAACAAAATTTACTGGACAGACGAAAACGCTGACGTAGTCGCTTCTGCAAATCTGGATGGCAGCGGCAATATCAAGATATTATACAATAAAACAACACATGGTGTGAGTAGATCAGATGGTTTGGCAATAGATTTTGTTGCCGCTAAAATTTACTGGACAGAAACAGGTAATGCCAACAGAATAAGAGTTGGAAACTTAGACGGCACCGGCATACCGGTTACACTGTCTTCACGATTTGAAGCCTATAACTTATTATTGAAATAAAAAATAATCCACATTATAAAAAAAAGAGCTTCATCGGAAGCTCTTTTTTTTTCTATTCATCGTCATCATCGTCACCATCGTCTGCAACATCATCGTCATCGTCGTCGTCGTCGTCATCGCCTTCGTCGTCGTCGTCGTCAGAGAATCCGTATTCCAGATCGTCTGCACTTTTAACTCTGCCTTTTGATTTTCTTTTCGGGGAATCGTCTTCATCACTTTTGTCAAAATCATCGAAATCTCCTCCCGCGCCAACAGGAATCTCTTTTTCAGAAATAGGAGCAGCTACATCCGGGAATAATTCATCCTCGTCGTAGTCATCTACCATTTTTTGCAATTGTGTACTTACTTTCACCAGATAAGAATATTCGCCCAACTCAATCGGAACGGCAGATACCAGTTCTTTTTTTGCATTGGTAAATTTGATGATACCTTTATTATATCCGTGAGGGTATTTATCAGATAATGCCCTTAATACTTCGTCCGGAACATTTTTATAATCCACAATTATTTTTCGAAAACCACCGGGAGGAGGAGGAGGAGCCATTCTTACAGGTGTTTCTTCCACTTTTTTTGATTTCTTACTTTCCGCTTTTTTAGGAGTTACCACAGGTTCTGGAATTTTTACTTCTTGTTTTACCGCTGCAGTTTCTTTCTTAGGTAAGCTGGTAGTTTTCTCTTTCTTAGTTTCAACTTTTGGTGCCGGTTTTACTTTTGCCGGTTCTGCTTTTTTCGTTGTCGGTTTTACAGGTGTCGTTTGTTTAGCCACAGGTTTTGAGGGTTTTGTGTTTTTTACAGGGGTTATTGATTTTACGAGAGCAGGTTTAACTGCCTTTTTAGGAGCTGATTTTACAGCTGTTTTTTTTGCTGCTTCTTTTTTTACAGGTTTAGTTGCTGGTTTAGCTACAGCTTTTTTTGCTGCAGGTTTTGCAACAACTTTAGTTTTGACCGAAGAGGCAGCTTTTTTTGCCGGAGCCGCTTTTTTTGCAACAGGTTTAACTGCTGCTTTTGCCGCCTTTTTAGGCTCTTCTTTTTTTGTTTTCTTTCCCACTGACAGTATATTGTTGATGAGTTTTAAAATCATTGGCTAAATGTAAAATGAATTCAACCAATTATGCAAATATTTTTCAAAAAAAATTTAAAAATTTAAACCTTTTTATTTATTTCAGTACAGAATATCCGGTTACATAGGAAATTAGTTCAAATATTTGCAGTGTTCTAATGAAACCCTATGCTTTTATTGCCTGTTCTATTAATCGTTTGTACGGATAGAAATCAACTTGTACGGTATGACGAGCAGAGTTATTGTAACGTTTGCGCATTTCATCGCGGTCGTGTTTTATCGTTTGCAGCATTTTATCTTTCGGCGGCAATTTTGATTTGCCCGTTAAGATACCTGCAATCCATTTTGCCTGCACTTCCGACAAAGGCATTATAGCCCCTAAAGGTTGTATAAGTCCAAGAAAAAATAAGTTTTCATGTTCCGGGTGTACCACTTTATGGTATAATGGTACTTCGTTATCATTTGGGTTAATAAAGTCTTTATCAAAAAACGGAAAAGTAATATTATAACCTGTACAGTAAATAAGCACATCAAATGCTTCTTCTGTGTCGTCTTCAAACACCACTGATTTGCCATTCAGTTTTTTAATATTTGACTTAATTTTGATTTTTCCGTGTCCTACTTTATTCAGCAAATCCTGCGAAATAGTCGGATGTTCCGTCAGGATGGGTCTGTTGGGAACCGGAACACCGTATTTATCCTGTTTGCCCACATTAATCTGAAGAGCAGTTTGTAGAGCCAAACGCTGTAATGCCAGCGGAGCAAATGCCAGCGGTGGTTTGGATATATGATCGGTAGGAATACCAAATAAATATTTCGGGATGATATACGCACCGCTGCGGGTGGAAATCACTACTTTTTTTGCCATTGTTGTCAGTTCACAGGCAATATCCACTGCTGAGTTTCCGATGCCTACAATCAGTACTTCTTTGTCTTCAAAACCATCCAGCGTTTTATAGTCATGTGCGTGTAATGTTTTTCCGTCGAAAGTGCCCTCAAAATTTGCAAAACGAGGATTCCAGTGGTGCCCGTTACATACCAAAACAGCATCGTACTCTTTTGTGCCCTCTTTGTCTGTTGTTACATAATAGGTATTCCCTTTTTTTTCGATATGCGTAACGGTAGTTTTAAAATGTATGTTTTCTCTAACCCCAAAATGATTTACATAGTTGGAAAAATACTGATGAATCAGTGAATGATGCGGATAATCAGGATAATCATCCGGCATAGGATAATCGGAATACGACATCATTTGCCTGGAGGTATTGATACAAAGGGATTTGTAAATAGAATTTTGACCGTTGTCATTATTAAACCACCATAAACCGCCTACATCAGAGCCTTTCTCATAACAATCAAAATCAATGTTGTTTTCTTTCAGTGTTTTGCAGGCTGCAATTCCGGAGGCTCCGGCACCAATGATACAAGCTTTCATATCCTAATTGTATTGTTTAAGATTAAACGTTGCCGAATTCGACATAACAAAATAACGTTTCTGAGTTTAGGTTTGTTCTTTTCTTAGGTTAAATTTTCAGAGATGGCACATTTTCCATATGACGACGGTGGTTTTTTACATTAGTTATGATTTTTATCATGTAAACTGTAACAATAATATACGAACTTTAGTAAAAATAGACTATGAAAAAAATAATTGTTACAATTGATGCCATTATCTATAATGAACATGCGTTAGAATATGCAATAGGTATTGCCAGACGTTCCGGTGGAATGGTTTTAGGTGTTTTTTTGCATGATATGTCTTACATATATGCAGACTTACCTGGTATTTTTGATTTAGTGCCGGTAGAATACAATAACATTATAAAAAAACAGCACGAAGATCATGAAAAACTGGAATTGAATCTGAAGTTGTTTAATGAGCGTTGTAATCAGGAGAATATTAAACACAAAGCACATTTTCACGATGGAACGGATATTGTCAATTTTTTGGTGAACGAATCTGTGTTTGCTGATATTTTAATTTTAGACGAGCACATGAGTTTTACAAATGCAGGTGCCCATCAATTGTCAAATTTTATTGTTGATGTATTAGAGGATGCTCATTGTCCTGTGTTGGTGGTGCCTGGTAAGTTTGAGCTTGTTGATAATGTTTTCTTATGTTACGACGGAACGCCGTCCAGTGTGCATGCTATAAAAATGTATTCTTACCTGTTTCCGGAATGGAATGAAAAACCAACCACTTTAGTAACTTTTAATTCTACCTCATCCAATCATTTATCTTCCAGCGAAAATATCAAAGATTTACTGCATCAGCATTTCTCTAATCTGATTTTTGATGTGGAACACGAAAAGAGAGCAGCTAATGCAGTGCTAAGTTTCTTTAAACTTTATCAGGAAAATGCATTTGTGGTTATGGGTGCTTATGGAAGAAGTCAGTTCTCCAGATTATTGAAAAAAAGTCTGGCAAACACCATCATTAAAGAAATAAAAGTTCCGGTATTTATTACTCATGAATAAAAAATAAAACTATGGCACTCAAAAAAAGCACAACGGCGCCCACTCCGAAGAAAAAGGCGGTACCCGTAAAAAAAGCAGTTAAACCTGCAGTAACGCCGAAGCCGGCAGCGGAAGTTGTAAAAAAGGAAACAGCAATTGTCAGTAGTCCGTTTTGGAATATCTGGGATGCAGGTAAGCAATATAAAGTCAGAGTTTCGGTTCCCGGACTTGGAAAGAACAATATTCAAATTCACGTGAACGGCAATCATCTTACTATCAGCAGCGAGAAGGAAAAAGAAAGAAAAAAAGAAACTAAAAATTATTTGGTGAGGGAATATGTTTCAGCATCCTGGAGTAAAACGATAGCTTTGCCGCAAAAGGTGAATGAGAAAGATGTAAAAATCAGCTATAAAGATGGTGTATTGAAGATTGGTTTGACCAAAGTATAATTGCCCTGGTCTGTGAATTAGTCAATTAATAACATTCCTTTAAAGTCTGTCTTCTTATTTTTGATGTTATAAAGTTGTGCGCAGTGTGCAACTCATAACTAATATTTTGAACATGATAGAGACAGATATTTGTATTATAGGAGCAGGTCCGGTAGGTTTGTTTACCGTTTTTGAAGCTGGTTTATTGAAATTGCGTTGCCATCTGGTGGATTATCTGCCACAACCCGGCGGACAGCTTTCTGAAATTTATCCCAAAAAGCCAATTTATGACATTCCGGGTTTTCCAACAATTAATGCGCAGGAACTGGTCGATAATTTATTAGAGCAAGGTAAACCGTTCAATCCAACATTTACATTGGGCGAGCGAGTGGAAGGTATCAAAACATTAGAAGACGGTTCTTTTGAATTAAGCACACATCTGGATACTAAAATTCATGCAAAAATTATTTGTATTGCCGGTGGATTGGGCGTGTTTGAACCACGTAAACCAGCTATTGAAAATCTTGCCGCTTATGAAAAAAACGGCGTGGAATATATGGTGCTGGATCCTGAAAAATTCCGCAATAAAAAAATTGTAATTGCCGGTGGTGGAGACAGTGCTTTAGACTGGACATTATTCTTAGCGGATGTGGCTTCTGAATTGACAATGGTACATCGCGGTGAAATGTTCCGTGGTGCTCCGGATAGCGTAGATAAAGTGAAAGAACTGGCTGCCAGCGGAAAAATCAAGCTGGAATTAAATTCTAATGTGACGAATCTGCATGGAGACGGAAAACTTGAAAAAGTAACCATTAGCAACAACGACGGAACATCTAAAGCAATAGAAGCAGATTATTATCTGGCCTTGTTTGGATTGAGCCCTAAATTAGGGCCTATTGCCAACTGGGGATTGAACATCGAAAAGAATGCCATCAACGTTGATACCAGAGATTACTCAACAAATGTAAAAGGTATTTATGCCGTTGGGGATATTAATAACTACGAAGGAAAACTGAAATTGATTTTGTGTGGTTTCCACGAAGCCGCAATGATGTGTCAGAGCGCAGCTGAATTAATTTCCGGCAAAAAACCATCCTTGAAATATACCACGGTGAATGGTGTAAACGGATTTTAATTTTATCACACAAAGTCAAATACGAACTTATTTTTTGGATTCTATCACGATACATATACAACAAGATGATTTCTCATTCAAACCAATGGAAATTCCATTAGGTATTGAGTTGTCGTTGATGGAAATATTAAAAGGAGAGGATTATCCAATAGAAGCTATCTGCGGGGGCATGGCAATTTGCGGCACCTGCAGAGTGGAAGTATTAAACAGAGATGAGATTATGTTAGGTGGTCCAAATGATGACGAATTATGCATGCTGGAAACCTTGCCCTGCTACACCGGTAACTGTCGTTTGTCCTGCCAGATAAAAATAGCAGAAAATATTGACGGCATTAAAATCAAAATCCCTTCAGATATATTGGTCTAATTTTGCGTTTACCTCGTTTATTTTAAACAATCTAACTGTTTTTGGTTACTCTATTGTTTATAAATTTTGAGTGTTAACAATATTGCAATTCCATTTAATTTCTATTACAGATATTTGCTGATAGTTTTGCGCAGGTTTTTATACCCGCCTTAAACAAGACAAGTTAAAACAGTAGTTATGAAGCATGCAAGCAAAGTAATCCCATTTTTTTTAATTCTATTTTTTTCTGTTTCCTTATTTGCTCAAAAACAAAAAGACACATCTACACTAAAGGAAAAGATGAAAGAGATACCACAGGTATTTACCAGAAAATCAAATAAAGAGTTTACCATCAAAGGAACAATACTGGATAAGAAAACAAAAGATCCGTTAATTGGTGTAAATATATTTGTTGAAACAGACAAACTAAAAGGTACTGTAACGGATTTTGACGGTAACTACGAATTGAAAGCCAACGAAGGCGAAGTAATTGTTTTTACCTATATGGGGTTGAAAGAAGAAAGACTGACAGTGACTCAAACTCAGACGTTTGATTTGAATATGGATGAAGATGTAGGCAACATGATGGATGAGGTGGTTGTATCTGTTGGACGAAAAAAAGAAAAAGCACTAGATGCTCCGGCTTCTATCGTTTCTGTTGATGCAGCTGCGATAAAAAATAAAGCAGGTTTAGGTGTTACAGATTATATTAAAAACAGCTCCGGTGTACAGATATTGCAGACAGGTGTACAAGGTGGGCAACCTTCCGTGCGTGGTTTCTCAGGTTATTTTACGAGTGACGTAATGTCGTTAACGGATACACGTGTTGCGAAATTGCCAAACACGGGTTTAAATATGTATCAGATGATGACAACCACTGATGCAGATATTGAACGTATAGAAATATTAAAAGGTCCTGCAGCAGCGTTGTATGGACCTAACGCTAATCAGGGGGTAATACATATTATCACCAAATCGCCTTTAAAATATCAGGAAATAAAATTCTGGACTTCTATCGGAGCCCGTGTAAAAATTAAAGATACGCTGACAGATATCAATAGACTAAATCCAAAATTTGACTATGATAAATTCACTCAGCGTATGTTGTTCTCTATGGGTTTCTATGTAGGCGATACCATTCATGTTAAGAACCCCAATGTGAAAATGGGTATAAAAGTTTCAGGTCAGTTATTTACCGGCCATGACTGGAGATACAGTGATTTATTTGACCCGTCGTCTGTCATCAAATTTAAAGCATCTGGAGATACTATTTATTACGAACGCCCGGATGGCAGTTATGATCCAAACGGAACAGGCGTTGCTGTGAAAAATGAAAGAGATGAGAAAATACTCAACGGACAAGTAGATACACGTTATGATATTCAGATAAAAGAAGATTTTAATGTAGTGCTTGCCGGTGGTGTTAATGTAAGTAATGGTATCATTCCAAGTCCTGTTGGCGCTATGCAAAATAAAAATTGGACCTACTCCTGGGCACAGGTGCGCTTTACATGGAAGAATTTGTTTGTACAGGCTTATATGAATGGTAACAATTCACACAATACATTCTTTGTTCCCGTTGGCGGACGTTACATTGATAAATCACACATGTATTCTGTGCAGGCACAACATTCATCTGAATTCTTCAAAAAGCGCATTAATCTAATATACGGTTTTGATGCATTCTTCACAAGACCGAATACAGATGGTACCTTAAACGGAAAGTACGAAGATAAAGATGCTATTGATGAATACGGTGTTTATTTACAGGGAGATTATAAATTGCATCCACGTTTTAGTGTAGTGGTTGCTACCCGTCTGGACTACAATACAGCTGTTAAAAAATTATTGTTCTCACCTAAAGTGGCTTTGGTTTATAAGCCGGGAACAGGTCACAATTTACGTTTCACCTTTAACAGAGCCTTCAAAAACCCTGCATCTGCAGCTTATTACGTAGATGTAAAACAAGGTGAAATACCTCAGGGAATCGAAGTAAGAAACGTAGGTACACCAAGCACAGGATTTAATTACAGCTTTAATGCAAATCCAAATTACGGAGGAGAGGTGTTGCCGCAGTTTGCTTCACCATATGGTACATCAGGCCAGTTTCACGACGTAGGAGATGCTTCTTTCAATGCAACAGGCTGGGAAGGAATCTTAACGGCAATCAGAGGACAGTTCGGCTTAAGAGCAGATATTGAAAATAACTCTCCGATATTACCAATCATCAATCTGGTTGTCAATTCAATTGTTCCGCAAAGCATACCAAACGATATTAATCAGGTAGTTAAAAATTTAAATACAGGAAAACAATTGTTTGAATCAAATAATGACAGATGGAAGAAGACACAGGATATTGCCAAATTGAAACCAACTACTACCTATACTTATGAGTTAGGATACAAAGGAGTTATTGGCAAAATGTTTGGTATGCAGGTGGATGTTTACAGAACGGATTATAAAAACTATCTGGCACCTGTACAATTATTGACTCCTGCAGTGATGTTTGATGATGCGCAATTGATGGATTATCTGGCACCAAGAATTATCGATAACTATAATAACCTGAATCCTGTTATCCAGTTGGCCATGAATGCTTTCTTAGATCAGAGTGTAAAATTTGGCGGAAACAATAACGGTACAGCGAGTGACGAGTTTGTTAAGCTGATTCGTCAGGCAGTGCAAAACTTACCGATTGGTGTCATCACACCAAAAGAAGCAGGCGGACCAAACATGTTACTGGTTACCCGTAATATCGGTGATATCTCCGTTTATGGAGTTGATTTTAATTCAAACTTATACTTGCCTAAAGGTATTTCATTAAGTGCAAACTACTCGTTTGTTGATAAAGATTCTGTAGTGGTGGATAGTGCACCCTTAGGTTATGTTGCCTTAAATTCACCTAAACACAGAGTGAATGTTGGTGTAAATTACACAGCAGAGAAAATAGGTTTAAATGTAGGGGTTAAATTTAAATGGGCGGCAGGATACCCGGTATTATCAGGTAATTTCATTGGACGTCAGGTTGCCACCCACGATATGGATTTAGACATTTCATATACACCTAAATTTATGAAAGATCACTATAATGTCACGATTTCCTTGTCTAATTTATACAACAGAAAACAACAATATTTCGTTGGGGCACCGGTTATCGGATTAATGGGTGTTTGTAAGATGACATACACGTTATAACAGAAGAGAATAAAAGTCAGATAAAAGAATAAAGATTTTAGCAGCCATTACATAGTAATGGCTGTTTTATTTAAATTTCAAATTGTTTTTGTATTATTGGGTATGAACATTCAAAACATTTCATTGCTATTGAATATACCCTTATTGCTCATCGGTTTTTTTCTACTGAACAGAGGCTCCGGTATGCTGGTAGATGGTGCCACTTCGATAGCACGAAGGCTTAAATTACCGGAATCTATGATCAGCTTTACGGTAGTGGCATTCGGTACATCCTTGCCGAAAACAGTAACAGTATTGATAGCAGCATACAATGGTTATTTTGATTTAGTAATCGGTACAATTATAGGAAGCTGTATTTTTAATCTGCTCGGAATATTAAGTATTACCGGGTTTTTCAGACCTATCAGAGCAAATAAAAACACAGCAACAATTGGAATCCTTTCATTGGTAGCAAGTGCTTTCTTATTGTTTTTTATAGCAAATAAAACTTTGTTTGCGGCGCAAACAAGTGTACTGCTTATTTCAAAAGCAGAAGCAGTTTTACTGCTTATTGCCTTTGTTGTATTCATGACCTATGGCTATTTCAATGTAAAAAAACACCACACAATCTGGTTTGATGAAACCAATGAAGAGCCGTTATTTTATGCAGTATGGTTTTCTGTTATTTTAATTATAGCCGGTATCATAGGTTTAATTGCGGGCAGCGTATTGGTGGTAGATAATCTTATAGATATTTCCAGAAAATTTGATTTGTCACAGCGTTTTCTCGGGCAGTTTATTTTATCGCTGGGTGGTTCTTTTGTAATGTTATACTGGATGATGATGACGAAATCAAACCAATCCAAATTTGAAGTCAGTAATTTAGTAGGACAAAATATGCTGAATATTTTAGGTATGCTGGGGATTGCGGCATTTATTCAGCCTATTCAGTACAATCCGGCATTTAACCTTGATATTTTCATCTTAATCGGTATTTCTATACTGATAATGGGTATGTTGTGGATGGGCAGAAAACTGACACTGAATTTATGGAAATGCCGTTTCCTGTTTCTTCTTTTATTGCTGTATGTATTGTATTTGTTTGTAAGGTAAACAGGATTACTGCAAATTAATTCTCATAAATACCCAATCTGTTTTTAAGATAAATTAGTTCAATTTCTTTTTCCTCCAGTTTTTGAAGCAGGTGAAATATAACATCGATTCCTTCAATGTTCACTTCCAGTTCATGATGTATTCGTATGATTTTTTCTACTGCAATTATTTTATCGGGATGTAAACAAGGAGACTGCTCAATCGTTTCAATTTCAATTAATCCGATTTCACTTAAGTTTGTAAAGAAGGATAATTCCACCTGATAGTGCGTGCAGAGTTGTTGCAACGGAATGAAGTTTTGAGTGCTCATGACGTTCTTAATTTAGAAAGTTCTGTAAATAATTCTTTTTCTCTTTCAGTAAGATTTTCAGGTAATACTATGTTGTAAGTGATATATAAATCACCGAATTCGCCGACTTTTTTGTAAACCGGGAATCCTTTGCCTTTTAGTTTTACTTTGGTGCCATTCTTTGTTTCAGGATTAACTTTCAGAGTAACTTTACTGCCGTCAAATGTGGCTACAATGATGTTGCCTCCTAGAACGGCGGTGTATAAATTCAAATCAAGAGTAGTGTGTAAATTGTCGTTGTCTCTTTTAAACTTCGACTGGTTTTTAATAATAAACTTAATCAGTAAATCGCCGTTTGGACCGCCATTCACACCTTCGCCTCCGTGACCGATAATCCTTAGTACCTGTTCATTCTTTAAACCCGCCGGAATCGTAAAGCGGACATTCTTGCCATTTACAACGATGGTATGTTTGTGTGTACTGTATACCTCTTTTAAATCCAGTTCCAGTTCTGCATTATAGTCCTGCCCTCTGTATTTTGCCTGACTACGACTGCTTCCTGCACGGGCGCCACCAAACATCGATGAAAAGAAATCGGAATAGTTATTGTCTTCAAAACCACCGAATCCGCCCTGTTGGCCACCACCACCACTGTATTGCTGGCGTTGTTGCTGCTGTTTATCCAGTTCATCTGCATGTTTCCAGTCTTTACCGTGTTTGTCGTATTTCTTTCGATTCTCCGGATTGCTCAGTACTTCGTTCGCTTCATTGATTTCTTTGAATTTTTTGAGCGCTTCCGGGTTGCTGGGGTTTACATCCGGATGATACTTTCTGGCTAATTTCCGGTAAGCCTTCTTTATTTCCTCTTCTGTTGCTTTCTTGTCAACTTCCAAAACTTTATAATAATCTATGAATTCCATTTAATTCGGTTTCTATTGAAACAGTAAGTTACGGAGAATTAAATGTAAAAGAGTTTATTCGTTTATGATTATTATCATTCGTTTTTCTTCCGGCTTGCATGGTATACACCTCTGCCTTCCGCTACGAGGATATTTTCACTTGCAGTAAATACCTGCATGTTGGTGGTTATAATTCTGTTGCCGCTGCGTACTATTCGCGCTTCAATAATTAAATCGGTGTTGCGAGCCGAACGAATGTAGTCTACACGCATGTCCACCGTCACGAGCTTATCTTCCAGAGAAGTTAAAGTAGTAATGCCGGCAATGCCACCTACTGCATCCATTGCGGCAGAAATGACACCGCCATGCACCGCCTGAATTCTGGAGTCGCCTACTAATTCCGGTTTGAATTTTATAGTGGCTTTTGCAAATCCTTCACTTAGTTCTACCAGTTCCAGTCCTATGTATTTATTGAATGGAATCAGTTCGTTGAATATGTTAAAATAAAGTTCTTTTGGCCCTTTCATATTTTTTATTCTTCGTTTGACAAAAATAAATTTTCCGTAATGTAATCACAAAATAATTTTCCGGAATGGGTTAAAGTGTAAATTCCATCTGTTTCTTTCACCCAGTCATTCGATATGAACGGAGAAATTTCCAGCAAAAAATGCTTCTCCACCTCATCCCCAAAATCCTCTTTTATTTTAGAAAGATGAGTGCCGAAAAGTGTACGGATGCTGGTCATTACATATTCATTGTAGGCATCTATTTTCGATAAAATTTCAAACTCGTTTGCCATCATATTTTGGGAAAGTTGTTTTACATACAGCGCGTTATTTGATATGTTCCAGTAACGTTTTATGCCATCGAAAGAATGTGCAGAGGGCCCAATACCCAGATAGGAAATGCCTTTCCAGTAATTCGTGTTATGTTGTGCAAAATGTGGCTCTTTACAGAAATTGGAAATCTCATAATGGGTATAATGATGTTCGTTCATTTCCTGCAGCAAAATGGAAAACTGTTGCGCCATCATTTCGTCTTCAGGTGCTGCAATTTTCTGTTTCTTAATCTGGCTGGCTAATACTGTTTTTTCTTCTACAGTTAATGCATAACATGAAATATGCGGCACTTTTAAATCAAGAACTATTTGCAGATTTTTTTTCCAGTTCTCATTACTCATAGTAGGGGTGCCGTAAATCAAATCCACCGACAGGTTTTCAAATCCGATTTCCTGTGCATATTTTATGGAATGAATAGCTTCCGCAGCATTGTGCGCACGGTGCATGTATTGCAAGTCATCGTCAAAGAAGGATTGTACGCCAATACTGAAACGGTTTATCGCCGTTTCTTTTTTCAGTGCAGTCAGGTATTCTCTTGATAAATCATCCGGATTGGCTTCCAGTGTAATTTCAGGATCTTCAGCAATCGTGAAATATTTTTGAAGTTCATTCAACAAACTATTTATTTCAGCTGTTGAAAGCATACTGGGCGTGCCGCCACCGAAATAAATAGTTTCAATAAGCGTTTTATCCGGGAAGAAGTTTTGTTGCAGTTTTATTTCCGTCAACATGGCTTTCAACACCTCTTCTTTGGTTTTTAGTAAAGTTGAAAAATGAAAATTACAGTAAGTACATGCTTGCTTGCAAAATGGAATATGTAAATAAATACCTGCCATGACACTGCAAGGTAATAATGAATGCGTAATTATTGATAACTTTGGAGAATTGTTAACGGTGAATCTTTGAAAATTAAGAATTTCTACATATTATTTTTGATGCTTATTACGCAAAATTTAAAAGCGCAGAATATTCGTTTATTTATCAATAAGGAAGATGCGTCTGTAAAAATAAAACCAAAGCAGTTGTTTAAAAATGAGAAGGAAGCGCAGCAATACTTAAAGACAACGCAGCAAAAGCTTATTCTGCAAGGGTATCTGGAGGCATCTTTCGACAGCATAAAACAGCAGCATGACTCCTTGTTTGCCAATTTACATACAGGCAGAAAGTATGCAGTCAATAATCCTGTTGTAGATTTAAATAAAAGAAAAAAGAAAAAATCCATCCCTTCAGGTAATGTTTATGAAGGTGACATTACAAAGGAGACGCTGGTTCAAAATCTTGAAAATAATGGCTATCCGTTTGCAAAAGTCACTTCCGACAGCGTTCTCCTGAATGATAGCTCCGTGAGTTTTAAATATGACGTTGACAAAGGAAAACTGATACTGATTGACAGTTTTATAAATCATGGTACCTCTAAGCTGACCAAAGGATTTATACAGAATTATGTACTGATAAAAAGCAAACAACCGTATAATGAATCGCACATAAAAGATATTGATAAACTGTTGCAGAAGCTTCCTTACGCCATTGTTCGACAGCCCAGCAATATTTTATTCAGAGACAATAAGGCAGATATCCATTTGTATCTGGACAAGCGTAAAGTCAATTCCTTTGATTTTTTAATCGGCTTTTTACCCGGCAGCAACAGAGGAAAGATTTTGATTACAGGAGAGGTGCGGGTACATTTACAAAATTCGTTTAAACGCGGAGAAGAAATTTATCTGGAATGGCGGAAACTGCAGCGGCAGTCGCAACTGCTGGATGTACGGTTCAATTATCCGTATTTGTTAAACGCACCAATCGGCGTCAATTTTACTTTTAATTTGGAAAAACGGGATTCCTCTTCGCTGGATCTTGCCTGGCAGTTAGGGTTGCCATACATTACAAGTTCCAATAATTACATCAAAGGATTCTACAAGTATTTTCAAACTATTGTGCTGGCAGCGGATACTACATTTGCTAAACTAAACAAAAAGTTACCCAATAATTTAGATGCTACTTATAACCAGTACGGTGTGCAAGCTTATTACGAAAATCTGGACTATTTGTTTAGCCCTCAAAAAGGATATGATATGAAACTAACGGGTTCCATCGGTACAAAAAAAATTAAACCGAACAATCAGATTACGACACTACAGGACGATTTCTCCGGCTTTAATTATGAGAGCCTGTACGATAGTATTAAACGAAAATCGATAAAAGGCGATATTTTCTGGATGGGTAATTATTATTTACCTCTTGGGAAAAAGCAGCGGCATATTTTGAAGTTTAGCCTGAACGGTGGTTCGGTTTTTAACCAGAGTCTGCTCAGAAACGAGTTGCTGCGGATTGGCGGCAACCGTCTGCTGCGTGGGTTTGATGAACAGTCTATTCTGGCAAGCACCTATAATATTACCACATTGGAATACCGCATGATGATTCAACGGAATTCATATTTCTTTG
>JADLAJ010000013.1 GCA_020848255.1 Chitinophagales bacterium | reverse complement strand
GCTCAAAATCCCTTGAAATCGGATTCACCCAGGTGGCATCAGGATTAAGAATTTGCACCATCGGCAATAATTTAGCGGCAGATGAAGTGCTTATCCAGGTGATACCGGACGAACATCCCAGCAACATCGTACAGTAATGTGTCAGTGCTGCGGTTTCTCTCAAAGTCAGCGGGCTGCCGTCTATTATCGCCCTGTTGGCATGTTCAATCTTATTGGCAGATGAAAGTATAATTGCAGTACTCTCACTTTTAACTATATCCTCTGCCAATGCTACAGCCAAATCTTTCGTAATATTTAGTTGTCCGCTTTGCGGGGCAAACTCAAATAAAATAACATGCTTGTATTTTTCCAGCTGATGTTGTACTGCAAACGCTGCACATTTTGACAGCTCTTCATCCGTTAGTTGCAATACGGGTGTAACTGGAACTGTAAGAGGATTTGGATAAGCATTAAATACGTTGCTTCTTATACAACCATCATACAATGCAAGGTTGGGCAGGTAAGACGGATGAGTAATAAAAACCTGATCATATTGATTAAAGTCGGTCTTTTCCTTTAGCTGTTTCATTACGGCATTATCATTGCTGTGCACATAATTAACAACTATTATTTCATCTATATCCGGATTATTGGCAATAATATTTTTGCAATTGGAAGCAATTGCCCAGGTCAATTGGCAATCCGGAAAATCCTGTTTTATCTGACGAGCTACAGCTGTTGCATACAAACAATCACCGTTTGAGTAAAAATGTATTAGTAATATATTTTTTGAAACAGCCATTCTTATCATGATTTTATCATCATTTTCGCCAGTTGCTCAAAGGAAACTTCCGGTTGCCATCCGAGAGAGAACAACAAAGACGAGTCTGATACCAGCTGTTTATATTCAGGTGTAAAATCATTTTTTAAAATTACATGCTCCTGCCAGTTCTTATGAATTAAGGAAAAACAAACATTGATATAATCTTCTATCGAATATCCTTTCCCGGAACCAATGTTAGCTTCAAATACCGCATCTTGCTGCACGAGTGTCCAGATACCTTTCACTACATCCCCGGCATATGTCCATTCTTTTATGACACTGCTGTCACCTATTTCCAGTTTTTCTTCGCTTCCGTTTGCTATGCGTTTGACTGCTTCCGCAATCTTTTTAGCCATATGCCTTTCTGTTCGTCTAGGGCTATCATGATTAAAAAAATAACCTACATATACTTTCAACCCTAATCTTCTGAAATACCTCGCCGCATAAATAGATTGTATTCTGCTAACAGAATACGGATCACGTGCTTCAAATGCATCCGTTTCTTTAATGGCCTGGTTGTTATTGACAAACTGTAAACCACTTCCTGAGATAAAAATCTTACTTAATGGAGAATAATTTTTTACGGCTTCTAAAATATTCAGCGTACCTGTACTGATGGTTGTATGATTCTCAAACATGACCTCATGACGGGTAGTGGAATTTGCCGCTAAATGGAATATGTATGAAGGCTGATGTTGTTTCATTAATGCTGACACTTCTTCGTAACTGGTGATATCTGTTCTTAGAAAATCACCGTTTTTAGAAATACCAATTACATTAATTCCCTGTTCATTCAACAATGCTGACAAATAAAAACCATCCTGCCCGTTGGCGCCAAAAATCAGTGCGTTCATATATTCAGTAACTCTTTTTTGACAAAAATAGAATTGATATACGTATCTGCATAAACAACATATCCTTTGCTTTCCAGAAATGAAATGATATCTGTATTTTTTTTACCTAATTTCATATTATTGAATTCCATTGTTTCTATACAAAATACAGAAGGAGCATAATTTTCAAAATCAAGCGATTGCAGAATATCAAAATCCAGTCCTTCCACATCAATAGAAATAAAATCAGGTTTACTTTTAAAATTTTCTTTAATTAAAGTATTGATATCAATAAACGGAATAATTTTGTCATTTTTATATGTTACACCCGTTTGGGATTTCTTTATATCAGCATCTTCTTTAGAAAAGGTATTCCAGCCGGTGTATGGCTCGGGAAAATAATAAAATACTGCTTCTTTAACATCACCTATACCCACACCTGCATTGATTACTTTATCCTTTGGACGGGCAGCGCAGAACTTGTGATACAATGTGATATCCGGCTCTACACAAACGCCAAAGCATTTTTTCAAATAAAAAAAATAAGTATTACTGCCTGCTTTAGGTTTATTTGCACCAATATCCAGATAACTTGGCTGTGGTGTGTTTAATGTTTGCGTGAATAAGGTGTCTATTAGAATATCTTCTGCAAACTGTGAATAGGAAAACCTTGAACTTCCTGTAAATAAATCCAGACTCGCTTTTAGTTTGCTAATTATCCTGTTTAAATTCATTCCTTATTTTTTGTAAATATCAATTGTTGGAATCGGGAAAATAAATCCGGTACCCTTATCCAATGCTTCTTTTTCTCTTTCTAAGAATTCTTCTTTAAAATGCC
This sequence comes from Chitinophagales bacterium, assembly GCA_020848255.1. Lineage (GTDB taxonomy): Bacteria > Bacteroidota > Bacteroidia > Chitinophagales > JADIYW01 > JADJSS01. The sequence goes on along the minus strand of JADLAJ010000013.1, from coordinate 7,525 downwards.
ATGGCAACACTAAATAATAATCCGGATTCATCGCACGGCTTTCCGCCTCACTGATGATTGGAATATTAGTACCCAGCGTATACGCACCATATTTATCCGGGTTTCTCTCAGCGGCATAATCCACCAGCATGTTGTTGATATCACACCATTGCAAAATTGTATTTCCTTTTGTAGAAGCTCCATAAATATGGACTTTCTTTCCTTCTTTTTTCAGCTTCACCAGTAAATCGTGCAGTTCGTTTTTTACTTTTTCAATTCTGTATTGGAATGCCACATATGGTTTATCGGTATCCAGTTCCAGATCAAATTCTTTCTGGCGAATCTCATTCATAAAATGATGATTCTCCTTCGAATAATACAAGCCGTTTTCTTTATGTGTGGCGTAACATCTGATACTGCCGCCGTTAATATCATTGAAGGAAATTTTGAAGAGTTTCATATCCGCCATACCTGCAATTTTTTCCAGAACGGCAAGACTGTAAAACTCTAAATGCTCGTGGCAGATGGTATCATAACTATCCATTTCCAGCATCTTAGGCATATAGCTCATTTCAAATACCCAGATACCTTCCGGTGATAGATATTTTTTTATACTTTTTACAAAATCTACCGGATTTTCCAAATCGTAAAACATGGCAATAGATGTTATCACATCCATTTTCTTATCACCTATAGCTTTAAATAATTCTGCTGACGGAAAAATATCCTGAACAACTTTTGCGATTTTTACTTCCTGAGCTACATCACTCGGATCACAACCGAACTTATCCCATTTTTCAGGATAATAACCCAATAAAGTTCCGTCGTTACAACCAATATCCAGTACCGTGCAATTATCTTTTTTAAGAAGCGCCAATGTAGAGTCCACGATATCTTTGAGATGGTTTCTCATGGTAGCGTTGGTGCCGCTTCTGTACCAGTAGGCAGCATATAAAATTTCCGGCGGTACGCTGTGTTCCATTTGTAATAAACCACAGGCATTTTCATCCGTTTGCGGATTACACCTCACCAGTGAACAATTAATTTTTCTCTGCGACGGCATTTCTTTGCCCGGCTTTACAAAGGAACCTTGCAAATACTGCGGACCTAAATCTATAACGGGTGTTAAAGACGGTGAGCCACATACACGGCAGGTCGTTCTTTTACGAATGTGCATATTTTACTTATTATTTTTTTTTATTAAATCTACAAATGTCTGGTCTATGGCATCAATGCAATTATTACGTTCCAGATTTAGAACCGCCAGTCTTTTTACTATCTTATCTTTTTCTTCCACCGGCACGTTTTCTATATCGTATCCTTTTTCAACTTCGTGCCAAAGCTCACAGTTCACCGCAGCCAGCTGAGAGAATAAGGATCCCATGTTGCCTTTTGCTTCGGCTACTTCATTTCCTTCTTTTTTGAAAACCTTATTAGAGGCAAACGTTAATCGCTCTAATGGAATATTACCGCTTACAGCACTGGAAACATACTCGTCTATTTCTTCCTGTAATTGTACTGCCTGCTTATTCAGACTGGCTGATTTTTGTTCTTCTTCTGTGTGATATTGTTTTAGCTTAACGATGGTTAGTTTGTCGCAAAGCATGCCTAAAGTTTCTGCCATATTAATTGTTTATGATTACAGCCGTTCTTGACAATCTATCATTTAACAGATGCTATCAATCCGGCTGTGCTGATAATAATGCAAAAATAGTTAAAAAATCATGATAATTAAAGGATGCAAAGGCAGACTATCTTATTGTTTGAGCAAACTAAGTATATTTTTCAGTTTATCATAGTAAACATACACAACTACCAGTGAGAAAACCAGCAATTTAAGGGCAATTAAAATCCAGATATTTGTTACGAGTACACCAAAAATATAGCCGATTCCTATAGCAGATACAATAATCAGCATATAATCTGCAAATACCGTCCATCTCGGAATGGTAAGATGGATATAAAATTTACACACCCAGTAAGTAGCCGTAAACAACACCATAAATGAGAACAGCGTAGTATAAGCGGCTATTTCATATCCGTATTTGGGTATTAGTATCAGGTTGAGGACGAAATTAACAATTGCCGTAGTAACAAAGCTGACATAAAATAATTTTACTTTTTTAGAGTAATACAGGAAGAAATTATAAATTTCGGCGATGTCTGAAAACACATATGCCAGAATTAAAACCGGCAGCAAATGAAGTGCCTCGTCAAATTCTTTTTTCAGGGATAAAATTTTACCTGCATCCGCAGCAAAAAAAATAAAGACACATGCCAGGACTGTTATTAACTTAAACATACTTCGCATCTGGCTGATGACTTCTTTCTCATTATTTTCTTTCAATAAATTAAACAAATTAGGTCGATTAGCCGTAACAAATGCCTGCGAGAAACCGGAGTAAATAATAGCGAATTTATACGCATAACTGTATACACCAGAGGCATTGCTTCCCTGCAGATTATTAATCAGCACCAAATCTACATAACTAACTATATAACTGCTAAGTCCAATGGGAATAAATCCAGCCGAATATTTTACAATCTGCATTTTGCCAGGCAGATCTTCTTTCCAGCCAATATATTTTCTGAAATACAATACTACCAACAGTATGGAAATAATGAAGAGTATAAAATTCTCCCCGACAATTCTGCCAAAATAATTTTTACTGACAAACAGCACAAACAGTATAGCAAAAGTTACTCTTAAAATCTGTATTACCAGTTGCCAGATTCCGGCTCTTGTACTGAATTGCTGGGCGTTATTGTAGGTGGTGAAAAAATTAAAAATAATCGTGGAAAAAATTCCAATGGGAATCCAGATAAACAGTTCTTCGGGCAAGTTTACCAGCCGGAGCAGCTGTGATTTAAATACATACAGCAATACAATACCAATAATAAAAGAGATAAAAGCAATCCTGAGCAAAAACTGCATCAGTATCCTCTTAACTATGTGCTCTTCAAAATAATAGCGGTAAAACCCGGCATACAAATTCAATGAAATAATGACACCCAGAAACCGCACGGTATTGTTGTATACTTCGTAAATTCCAAAATCTGAAGGAGATAATAATTTGGTAAATACCGGTATGGATAATACCATTATCACCTGAATCACCACAAACGACAGCATATACACCGAACCATGTCTGAGTGTATTGTAAAATGACAACTGTTTGATATGTTCAACTATTTTTTTCAACTCGGCTGGTTCATTTACTCGCTTTATGGAAAGAACAGAAACAGAATATTTATTTAATCAACCATTTCGATGGATTCAGATTTATATCCTCCGTTTTAACATTCGTTCTCCAGTGTTTTGGAATTATAACTTTCTTTTCCGTATTGGCATTCAGCCAGGCAGCCCACCAGCTGAATGTACTGTTGGCAATGATATTATGCTTGCATAAACTCATCAGATAAAAGTCTTCTACAGTTGTTTTGCCAGAAATTAATGTGCAGTCGATATCCCATCTCATCTCACGGTTAATCCATTCTTCATCATCCGTAAAAAAATAGAAATGAATATTCTCACCCAATTCTCTTTTTATAAATTCAATGGATTTGGTGTAGTAATCTTTAGAACATAAGCCATGTGCATCCATAGAAGACAAATTACGGATATAATCACCGCGGCGAATATGAATAGACACAGAGGTTGTTCCGGTAATTTTATCAATCAGTGCCTGATCTTTCGGAATAAAATCCTCTTTTAAAGTTAAATCCGCACGGATAATATCAGCAATATTTTTAAAATATTTTTCAGATTGAAAATAACCGCGTACGTAATAATTACCTTTTAATTCCAGCACATGCTCATCAAAACCGTATTCATCAAACTTATACTTTCTGTTTTTTCCAAGAGATATAATTCTGGTCAGCACTCGTTCACTGGTAGAAAAATCACTTCCATGAAAACTATGCAATAGTTTTTCGTCTGCAATTTTACTGACAATATTAAATGCATCTAATTCATAGTTCCAGTTACTGGCATATTTGTTTGTGGATAGTAAAAAAGAGGTATCCAAAAATAATTCAGAATTATTCAAATGTGCTAAGTGTCTCCCTGTGGCGTATTGAAAAAGTTGATTTCCTAAACCGCCATTTAATCTTACAACTATCATTTTTTTATTGGATACGAATTTGTATTTTGTCGTAAAATTACAAAATGTTATTCATAGGAACAGGAAAAGGTGACATAACCGCATTTTTTAAAGGAATCGGATTGCTGGGCTACGGACTTCCGCAGCACCATATGCTGGCTATAGAGACACCTCTTTATTCCCGTGCCTTTGTATTTGAGCAACTTGACAAAAGTCAGAAAGTATGTTTTGTCAACTGTGAATTAGGCTTCATCACCCCCTCATTAAAGCAAGGTGTATTGGAATACTTAACTAAAAACCACCCTGATTTACAATACAATACGAGCAATTTGTTACTTTCAGCACAACATACTCACTGCGGCCCCAGCGGATTTTCCTATCATGTAATTTACAATATGTCTACGCCGGGATTTCATCAGGGAGTGTACGATAAAATTGTAAACGGTATCATTGAATCCATTCTGGAAGCTGAAAAAAATAAACAAAAAGCTAACATTCAACTGAGAAAAAGTTCATTTTCTCCGGACATTCCGGTGAGTTTTAACCGCGTAATTGACGCTTACAACGCCAATCCGGAAGTGAACAAGCTTACTCAGGAGACCCGCCATCTGGCAGTAGACAGAGAAATGACCCTAATGCATATCATTTCAGAAGCTGGTCAGCCATTAGGCAGTATCAACTGGTTTGCCGTTCACACCTCCAACCTGCCAAATAATTATTATAAACTTTGTTCTGACAATAAAGGTTATGCCGCTTCTTATCTGGAAGAAAGTTTCCATAAAGAAAATCTGCATTATGTTGCCGCCTTTGCACAAGGTGCCTGTGGCGATGTTTCAGCGCGTGTAAAATATAACAGAAAACTTTCTACGCAACGCGGAAAATGGGAAGGCTATTTCCCCGATGATTTAAAAAGCGCGAAATTCAACGGCAATTTGCAATATGAAAAAGCAAAAGAAATAACAGAAAGCAGTGTTGTTACCATAACAGATGAAATGATTGACAGCATTTCCTTGTACGTTGATTTTAGTAAGATTGATTTGAATCCGAAATTCACTAACGGGCAAACCAACTGCGTAACAAGTCCGTCCTGTATGGGTATCGCCTTCCTGGAAGGCTCACAAATGGATGGCCCGGGTTTACCGCTTTTTTTAGGTAAAATAGCCAGAGGAATTGCAAAAAATACCCGTACTAAAGAATTGAATGAAGCCATCAAAAAAGGCGGCGACTATCAGCAATTTATCGAACGGAAAAATAAAGCTCAGTCTGTAAAAGATATTGGTGTGGCCAGCGGAGAGCGTAAATTCTTAGGCAATTTTGATGCATCAAAACTGCCTTTACCTGCGTTCATAGATGAAACTATTCTGAACATAAAAAAAATGTCGAAGCAAGGCGGGTTTGATTCTCAGAATCCATGGACACCACAGGTATTGACCTTGCAGATTTTAAAAATCGGAACGATTGGCATTTGTGCATTTCCTTTTGAAATCACTACCGTTGCGAGTTGGCGCTTAAAGAAAACACTGGAAGATGCATTAAAGGTTAAAGGAATTGAGTATGTGATTTTAGCACCTTATTCCAATGAATACAACGGCTATATCACTACTAATGAAGAATACCAGCTGCAACTTTACGAAGCAGGTCATAATGTTTTCGGGCAGTGGAGTTTAAATGCATTACAACAAAAATTTGCAGAACTGGCGGATGAGTTTTCTAAACCGAAAGAAAGCAGAAATACAGACAACGGTGTTCATCCGGAAGTTTTTACACAGGAAGAATTAAAAAAACAAGCCTTCTTTCACAGCAGAAGAATCAGAAGAATACACAGAAAAGAAAATAATTAGTATCACCTCAAGCATAAAAAACATGAGCAAAATTTTTAAAAATGCGGACGAAGCCATACACGACCTCACAGATAATATGACTATTATTTTAGGTGGTTTCGGGCTATGCGGAATTCCGGAAAACAGTATTGCCGCTTTAGTAAAAAAAGGCGTTAAAGGCTTAACGTGCATTTCCAATAATGCAGGTGTCGACAACTTTGGACTGGGATTATTACTGCAACATCACCAAATCAAAAAAATGATTTCTTCTTATGTTGGTGAGAATGCAGAATTTGAACGCCAGCTACTGAACGGAGAGTTGGAAGTGGAATTAATACCGCAAGGTACATTGGCTGAACGCTGCCGGGCAACTGCAGCCGGCATTCCGGCATTTTTTACACCGGCAGGCTATGGAACTGAAGTTGCCATCGGGAAAGAAGTACGCGAATTTGACGGCAAAATGTACATCATGGAACAACGTTTTCATGCAGACTTTTCTATTATAAAAGCCTGGAAAGGTGATACAAACGGAAATTTAATTTACCGTGCTGCCACGCGTAATTTTAATTTACCAATGGCCGGTGCCGGAAAAATAACGATTGCAGAAGTGGAAGAATTAGTGCCGGCTGGCGAATTGGATCCTGACCAGATACATACGCCCGGAATTTTCATCAAACGAATTTTTCAGGGTGAGCATTTTGAAAAAAGAATTGAACAAAGAACTGTAAAATCAATTTGAAAATTTATTGATTTGAAAATTTGAAAATACTATAATACTATATTTTATGAGAGATGATAAAGAGAATATAATAGTAAAATTAACTTTCGAATTTTCTTTGGATATTTTGACTTTTGCGGAAGAATTGGAAGAAAAGAAAAAATATGTTTTTGCAAATCAAATTTTGAAAGCTGGCACTTCCATTGGTGCAAATGTCAGTGAAGCACAAAATGCTGAAAGCAAAGCTGATTTCATTCATAAGATGAAAATATCTGCAAAAGAAGCGGATGAAGTACAATACTTTTTGAAACTTTGCAAAGAATCAAAAAATTATCCTTTCAAACAAGAATTATTAGATAAGATACAAACCATTATTAAAATCTTATCTAAAATAATCTCAAGTTCAAAAAATTAAATTTTATTTACAGAATTTTCAAATTGTCACATCTTCAAATATTCAAATTAAGAAATCATGTTAGATAAAAACGGAATAGCAAAAAGAATCGCCAGAGAATTACAGGACGGATTTTACGTCAATCTGGGAATTGGAATACCAACATTGGTTGCCAACTATGTTCCGGATGGAATGAATGTCACGTTCCAGTCGGAAAATGGAATGCTGGGCATGGGCCCCTTTCCTTTTGAAGGCGAAGAAGATGCGGATGTCATCAATGCCGGCAAACAAACCGTAACAATTTTACCGGGTGGCGTATACTTTGACTCTGCCACCAGCTTTGCCATGATACGCGGCGAACACGTGGATTTAACAGTACTAGGAGCCATGGAAGTCAGCGAAACCGGCGATATTGCCAACTGGAAAATTCCCGGAAAAATGGTCAAAGGTATGGGTGGCGCGATGGATTTAGTAGCCTCTGCAAAAAATATTATTGTGGCTATGCAGCATG
>JADLAJ010000012.1 GCA_020848255.1 Chitinophagales bacterium | reverse complement strand
GCCAATGCTAAAGCCAAACCACCGACGGATAAACCTGCAATGATGGTAGCAATATTGACATCGAGTGTATTCAGCACATAAAATAATCCCAGAAAAATGACAGAGAATTTCATAAACTTCTGCAACACCAGAACAATCTGATCATCCCATTGTGTAGCTGTTTTCTGCGCATATTGTTTAGCATAAAAAATAAACAGCTCTACTAATTTGTATATCATGATAACCATGATAGAGGCTGCCACAAAATTAATTCCTCGGGTAACCGGCATGGCGTATCTTGGATTTATAAATAAGGTGGGAACAAAAACCTGAAAGATTTTAAATCCAATCCACACAGAAAATAAAGTGGATGTAGCTTTTATTTTATCCAGATCCTGAATCTCATTTACATACTTCTTAAACAGGATTCTGTAAAACACAAAACGGAATAAATATTTTAATAAGAAGAAACAAATCAGAAATGCACCTAAAATAATTCCGATTCCAATCCACTGCCAGGGATATAATTTCAGGAATTCTTCATTCTGTTTCATCGGAAACCATTTTGCCCAGATATTAGTGCCAAAGGGAAATATTTTCTTATGTAATTGTGGTAAAGCATTTACCGTAGATTGTGAATAATACCATTTCTCTCCTATCTTTTCTACATATACCTGCGGCAGTTTATCATATAGCACAAAAATATGACGCAATGTTACAGAATCCGTGTAGTTCGGATCGTCCGGTATTTTAGATATAATGGAGTTTGGATCTATTTTCACATCCAGAATTTCTTTTAGCATTACTGCTGATTTTATACGATCTCTTTTGTTCTTTATATCAAAAGAAGCAGATGCCTGAAGCTCGTCATACGTGCCTTTATTCATAAAATGATAGTGATTATAAACCACATCATAGGGCGAATTATTGGATTCAACCTGAGCAGAAAAGCAAACAAAGGAGCAAAAAAGCAGGCAAAAAAGTAATTTATGTCGAAAAAATCTGGTTTCCATTCTTCAAAAATACACCAAAAAATTGCTTTTTTATCTTAAAAAACATTTTTTAGAAAAATAGTTTAAAATAATTAGTATTGATAATCAATAACTTAAAATTTATTTTGTTAAATTTTACTACTATGTATTGCATAATTCATTGTTTTGTACTTATCTTTGTATCATCAATTACTTGGTAAACAAAATAAACTAAAATAAAACACATGAACAATCTAATTATCGCAGCATTGACATTTGTAATGTTACCTGCACTCGCTACCAACGCTTCTGCTAAAAACGCAAAAAACTGCAGAATCGAAAGAAATGAAATCGTTGTAGAGAAAATCAACTTTACGGACGAATTCGTTAAAAACACAGAAGCACAGGAAGAAGTAACTTCTGTAGATGTAGACTACATCATCGAAGAAAACGGCAAACCCTATATCACTTACATCAACAGTGACAGCCAGCAGGCAAAAAATGAAGTGGTGAAATTTATCGAAAGCACTTCTTACAATTTCAATCCGGTACCGGGAAAAGTATACTCCATGAAACTTACATTGAATAAATAGTATCTAATAGCTTACAAAAATTCGAGCATTCAATAAATCAATAATTCATTAATTTTAAAAATATGACAACACCATCATCATCAGCGTTTAGTATCGAAAATACAAAAGTTCAAATGCGCAAAGGCATTCTGGAATTTTGCATCCTCGGTATCATCTCACGCGGCGAAGTGTATGCTTCTGATATATTAGATGCACTGAAAAACGCCAACATGTTAGTAGTGGAAGGCACTGTTTATCCGCTGTTGACCAGACTTAAAAATGCAGGATTGCTTACCTATGAATGGAAAGAATCCACTTCAGGTCCTCCGAGAAAATATTTCACCTTAACTTTAGAAGGAACAACGGCCTTTGAAGAGTTAAAACAAACCTGGAATGAACTTTCGGATGCAGCAGATGCAGCCACCAACTATCATAAATCAGAAAACAATTCTATCTAAAACCAAAAACTATAAATCAACTAAACAATAAAAATAAACGTCATGATAAAGACTTTCAATATAAACCTAGCAGGACAAATCTTCAACATTAATGAAGACGCGTACGAACATTTATCCGGCTATTTCAACTCACTTCGCACGTTTTATGCAAACGAAGACGATAAAGATGAAATCATCCGCGATATAGAAGCCCGCTTTGCAGAGTTATTTCTGGCAAAAGGGAAAAACTACATCGTTACTAAAGCAGATACTACAGAAGTAGTAAATATGATGGGCAACCCTCAGGAATTTGATGAAGATGCAAAAACCGAAAACAATACAGCATCCGGCAGTCAGCAAACTACCACGCAAATACCTGGCGGCAAACGCTTATACAGAGACTTTGACGGCGGCTTAATCACCGGAGTTTGCGCCGGCCTTAGTGCTTACTTCGGTATCAACGACGCCATCTGGATGCGATTAATATTTATCGGTTTGACCTTTATTGGTATAGGCTCTCCTATCCTGATTTACATCATCCTGAGTTTAATAATGCCAAAAGCAGAAACGGCAACACAAAAACTGGAAATGAAAGGTGAACCCGTTACACTGGACAACATCGTGAAAAGCATCAACGTAGAAACCGTAAATGTAAAATCAAAAGGAATTTTTAATCAGATTATATCCTTCTTTGGAGCGGGTGTAATGTTGTTCTTTAAAATCCTGTTATGGATAGGCATTGCATTCGCCATCGTAATTGGCAGCGTTATGATATTCTCCTTATTTGTAGCAGCAATTGCATTTTCCATAGTGGCATTGTTTGGTATTCCTGTCGTAAACAATTACTTCTTTACCAGCTCTACAGACGGATGGTTATTAGGTGCAGGCGCTTTACTGGTTTGTATTATTCCATTGATATTTGGTATAACAGCATTGGTACATGTGCTTTCTAAAAAAGTAAAACCGCTTACCAAAAAAGTTGTGTTTCCATTAGTAGGTTTATTCCTTTTCGGATTATTATTGCTTAATATAAGTGGTTATAACGCAAAGAAATTAGTGAGTGAGAAGAAAAAAGTAAATCAGACATTCCCGTTAAATTACGGATACAAATCAGATACCCTGCAATTAAGTATTAACCCGGCAATACTGGATGAAAAATATGACAACGTAAACATAAACGGTCTTGGTGATTTATTTGATTTCATCAATGAACACAATGACAAATTCTTCCCTGTAGAAATAGAAATTTATCCGAGTGCCAGTGATTCATTCTCTGTAGTAAAAGAGTTTTCTGCTAACGGAAGTGATGATAAAGACGCCATTAAAAATGCAACTACATTTACACATACGATTTCTCAAATCAACAACAAGCTGATTATCGATCCGTACATTCAGTTTGAAAACAGCAAAATCAAATACAGAAATCAGAAACTGAAAATTAAAGTATACGTACCGGAAGGCAAGATCATCCGTTGGGATGCGCGTACCGAAAAATACATGGATGTAGATAAACTGGCTATCAACTGGGATAACGTTACAGGAGCAGTTCCTCCGATGCCGCCGATGCCGCCTTTACCGCCAAATGCAAACCACAAAATTGAAATTAAAACAAGCAAAAACGGTGACTCAACAAAAGGTTCTAAAATTGTCATCAACATTGATTCTGACAATGAAGATGTAAACGCTGCGTTGGATAAAGCACAGGAAAAAATTGACGAAGCAAGAGAAAAATTAGAAGATGCGCAGGATGAGATAGAAGATTCTCTGAATGATGAATTTGAAAACAGTCTGCAACGTCAACACTATATCTTCAAAATGGTAAACGGTGAATTAATAGCTATCGACTAACTCTTAAAATTTGTTAAAGGCAGGCAACTTTGTAATAAGTTGCTTGTCTTTAAGACAAATAAAAAAAATCTTGACCGTTCATTTGAACAATACTAAAAAATAATCTAAACACTTTAAAAACAAAAACAATGAAAAAGTTATCACTTTTGATAGCCCTGGGCATCGCTTGCTCAATTGCTATCGCAAAACCAACCGTAAATGTTTCTCAGTTTGAAACGTACTCACAGCAAATGCAGGACATGTCTGCCAAGTACATCGGAGAAAAGAAGTTTGAAAATGCAAACAAAACCATCGAAGCATGGCTGAACAGCTACAACTTATTATCCGGCAAAGAAAAAGCAAACTACACGTCCGTGTATGCCACCATTATGTACAACAAAGCATGTGCATTAACACAAACCAACGAAATGTTTTATGCTTTAAAAGCATTGAAAGAAGCGGTAAAAGCCGGTTTCAACAACAGTACACAAGCTCAAAACGACCCGAATTTAGCACAGCTGAAAAGCTACGACGAATTCAGCAAAATCTTAAAATCTATCAAAGCCTAAATAGTTTTGGTTTAATTCTTGAAGTTTAAATGATGTTATGTGAATCCCGGACTTGTTCCGGGATTTTTTTATATACATCACCCCGACCTCGACTTTGCCTGACTTGGGGAGAGGTTAAAAATAAAGCATAATTATGCGTACTTTTACATCAAATTAGATACAATGGACATTTTCGCAGGCAGTCTGCCGTTTAAGATAAAAAGTGATCAACTGAGAGCCTTATTTGAAGAATTTGGTGAAGTGGAATCCGTAAAAATCATTATGGATAAAATTACAAGACAAAATAAAGGATTTGGATTTGTGGTCATGCCCAATCACCACGAAGCAAAACTGGCCATAGAAGCGTTGAATGGTAAAGAGATTATGGGACGCACCATTATTGTAACCGTTTCGGAAGAAAAAGAACCGGACAATAAGAAAAAAAGATTCGGAAAAGGCGGCACCAATTTCAAAGGTGATTTCGATAAAGCAAAAAAAGAATTTCCGGGAAAGAGCGGCTTTCAACGCGGCTCCACGAGAGGAGCCGGTTCTGCCCGCAGCAATCCAAAAGGTGGTGGAAGACGTGGAAGATAAATATAGTTAGGAATAAGTAGTAAGTAGTAAGTAAAAAGCAAGAAGTATTTTATCTTCTTGCTTTTATATTTTTTATTACTTTGTTCCTTTCTCCTTATTACTTAAGACTGTATCCTGTCATTCTCCTCCAGCGTCATCACTTCCACATGTCTGTAGTTCAGAAAAACAGTTAGAGTTACAAAAAAATAATTACCTGAAATTCTGCACCACGTCTATAAAGTACTTGGCTTTTTCGAAGTCAACATCCGGGTAAACACCATGCCCCAGATTACAGATATAATTTTGTTTTCCAAAGGCACGCAGCATTCTTTCCGCTTCCGCTTTTATCGTTTCTTTATCCGCATACAATACACACGGGTCCAGATTACCCTGTAAAGTTTTATTAGGGGCTTCGCTCCTAGCCTTTTGCGGCTCTATCGTCCAGTCTAAACCTATGACCGAACAATTTGTCTGCGCAAACTCTTCGATGATATAATGCGCATCTTTCGCAAATAAAATCACCGGCACTTCCGTGATGGCATCCGAAATCTTTTTCATGTACGGCAATGCAAATTCTATATACTGCGCTTTACTCAGCACACCTGCCCAGCTGTCAAACACCTGCACAATATCTGCACCGTTTCTGATTTGTTCTTTTAAATACGAAATAGTGGATTGTGTAATTTTTTCCAGTAAGAGATGTGATAAGACAGGATTTACATACAGCATTTTCTTAGCTTCCGAAAATGTCTTGCTGCCTTTTCCTTCTATCATATACGAGAATATCGTCCATGGTGCACCCGCAAAACCAATCAACGGCACACGATTGTTCAATGCAGCCTTAGTGAGTTTTATAGATTCAAACACATATTGCAGATTTGGTATTACATCCGTTGTCAACTGCTCCACATCAGCACTGCTTTTTATAGTTTTTGGAAAAAACGGGCCTTTACTTTCAATCATTTCGTAATTCAGTCCCATGGCTTCCGGTATCACCAGAATATCAGAAAAAATAATTGCCGCATCTACACCAAGGATATCAACCGGTTGTATTGTAACCTCGCAAATCAATTCAGGATTCTTTACCAACTCTTTAAATCCATTTACACTGCTTCTCACAGCTCTGTATTCAGGTAAAATACGTCCGGCTTGTCTCATCAGCCACACCGGAATTCTATCGGTATATTCTCCTCTTGCGGCTCTTAAAAGCAAATCATTTGTTAACATAATGGGCAAAAATACGAAATCCTGCACCTAAATTTTACCTATTTTTATACCAAAATTTGTAGTGTGCAATAAATAAGGTGGCAAATTGCAAATTGAAAACTATAAACGAATCAAAATGAGTCAGGTCGTAGAAATAAATAATCCAATAGTATCTAAGATAATGCCCCGCGTGGTAGACATTAAGAATGCAAAAATCATGCATCATAAACATCTGGTGCTGGACAATGTAAATTTTGAAGTACGCAAAGGTGATTTCGTTTACCTCATTGGCAGAACCGGCAGCGGAAAAAGCAGTTTACTCAAAACCTTATACGGCGATTTGGAATTCAATATTGGTGAGGCAGATGTGTGTGGTTATAATTTAAAAACGTTGAAAAAATCAGATGTACCCAATCTGCGCAGACGACTGGGTATTGTGTTTCAAGATTTCCAATTACTGTCTGACAGAACTATTTTTGACAATCTGGAATTTGTGCTACGCGCTATCGGCTGGACAGATAAATCTAAAATTAAAACCACGATTGAAGAATCGCTGGAAATGGTAAAACTAACAGATAAAACACAAAAGTATCCTAGTCAGCTTTCCGGTGGCGAACAACAGCGTGTTGTCATAGCACGTGCACTGCTTAATCATCCGGAATTAATTTTAGCAGATGAACCTACCGGCAATTTAGATCCTGAAACCACAGATGAAATCATGAATCTTTTCTATTCTATTTTTAAAGAAACACAAACACCCATGATTTTTGCAACACATAATTACCAGCTGATTGAAAAATATCCCGGCATCATTTATATGTGCGGCTACAACTCCATCAGCAGAGACGATTCTCATTTTGTGAGATAATTACAATTTATAAATTTTATAAAAAAAGAAGCCGCAATTCTTTATTGCGGCTTACTGTGAGGGGCTGTTTGTCTTTATGTTTATAGACTTTCAATTTTCTTTCGGATGTACATCTGTATTTTAATCTTTAGTATATTAAAGATTACTAAAACGCAGTAAAACAATAGTTGCTTCAAGTATTATGATTTTTCAATAATTAAGGATGTACATTTGACACCACGATACAGGAATCTTAAATCCTCAGAAGAAGAGCATTTAAAAAAAAATAAAATGTAAGCGAGTGTAAAGTTCAACCATATTGCCAATATTATAAACAATAAACTGAATTGTCAACAGCTAAGTATATTTTCTTATTTTTTATCAAGTAATCTGCAAAAAAAAAGTCCTTACAAATGTAAGGACTTAAAAAATCAGTAACTCAATTTATTCTTTCACAAATTTTGTTGTATGTGTTTTACCGTTATTATCTGTAAAGTGTAAAATGTATGCACCTTTCGCAAATGAACTGAAATCAAATTGCACGGTATTCAAACCTTTTATCAAACCTTTGCTTTGTTCAAACATTTTCGTTCCGATAATATCATACACCAACACCTTCGTATCATAAGCAGCAGTAGACTGAATGCCAACATTTAATTCTCCACCCGTTGGATTCGGATATACGCTTACAAAATTATTAGTCAATACTTCACTTAACGGAACATTGATAATATTGCTGTAAGAGAATTTACCATCTATGTCAATTATTTTTAATCTGTAATAATTATTACCAACAACTGGATTCAAATCAGAATAATTGTACGTTCGTAACTGACTGGAGTTACCCGCTGCAGGAAGTTCACCTAAATATGTAAAGCTACCGCCGTCAATTTTCTTTTCGACTATAAACTTGAGTGTATTTAATTCTGAAGCAGTTTTCCATTCTAACTCGTTTTTCTCTCCGGCATTCCATCCTGTAAACGATACTAGTTCAACAGGCAACGCAGCAAAAGGATACAATACCGGATGAATGTAGAATGTTGAAAAATCATCAACTGCAAACTGAACCTGATGGTCAGTTGTATTAAACGAACTAAAGTTTCCGCTAACTCCCGTGCCTCCAGTTGCCGCAGGTGCTGAGTAATCCGGTGTGAAAGTACTACCTCCATTAGGATATTTTGTCAATGACAAGGAATAGTAACCAGAAAACTGGTACGGACCTGAATTTGCTGCTGCCTGTAATGCTGCTAATTCAGCATCTGTAAAGTAAAGTGTTATTAGTGCTTTAGAACCTGCCGCAGGATGTATCGTCCAAACCCTTCCTAAATATGGCTGGGTATAGCCTATATTATCTGTAACACTTCCCGGTCCGGATAATGCCTTAAAGCATATTTCCGTTTCACCCAAACTTGCCGAACTGCTTGTTTCATCAGTAATAGATGCAATGATTTTACCATCTGTACTGTTATAATAAGTTTTTGTATTACCATCCTGATAAACACAATAGTTACAGACAGAAACACCGGCTGATGGTGAAGTAGCTATGCTCGAGTTATCAATTGATGGGGTTACTACTGTTGAGGTACCCAATGGAACGTCTACACATACTCCATCCGTTGCTTTTACATTATAAACGGTAGTACCGGCCAATCCCGAAACCGTGGCAGGTGAACCCGTAGCAGATGCACTTCCTGTTCCTGATGCATTTGTCCAGTTTATGGTAGCAGTTGGAGGTGTTAGAGCACTTACAGATAATTGAGCCGTTGCATCACATAAGTATGGTCTGGCCGCATTAATGGTCGCCGTTGGTTTTTGGGTTACATTGACAGTCACACTGGCATTTCCACTACACGTAGCAGGAGCAGGTCCGGTATAAGCTATGGCCTTGTAAGTTGTGGTTGCTGTAGGTTTTGCATATACTGTTGCTGCATTCGGTGTCGTCAAAGAATCATATGCTGTGGTTGCAGCAGCATTGGTGAATAAGCCGGTATTTGGCGACCAGGCATATTTAATAACCTGATTACCGGTAATAGCAATACTGTCAATTAACCATCCGTAATAATCTGTAATATCATCAAACGTATATCTGAAACGTACCCGGAAATTATTTGTCATAAATGGTGTCAAATCAATTGATTCTCTCTTCCATAAAGTAGATGAATTACCCGGATCATAACCTGTTGCACTAATATCTAAATAATCATATAAATCATCAGTGAAGGTAGCATCCCAGTCACTATAACTTGCTTTATCAAATGCTATTTGATCCGTTATAGAACTATTTCCGTTAGCATCTGCTAAAGTTGCGGAGCCTGTATAAGCAGAAGCCGGGAAATTTTGCCAGCCGCTACCGTCGTTGTATTGAACTAAACCAAAGTCATATCCATCTTCTGTGGCACAGATGTGATAAAATGTGAGTTTAGCATCCAGATAACTGCTTAAATTCATTGGAGTAGCCTGCACCAGGTTAACATTTCCTCCAATACCATATAAGAACAACCAATCCCAGTAATCCGTCTCTGAATACAGTCCAATAGCTTTGCTGCCTTCAAAATAATAACTGCTGGATTGAAAATAATCACCATCCCCGTTCGGCGATGGTACATTAAATGTACTGGGAAGGAAAGTTGTACTCTCAAATCCTTCGTAAAGCAATGTAGTAGTAGATACTGTACTTCCGCTTGCATTAAGCGTTAGGATGCTGTCACGGCAAATTGTAATTGTTGGTGAAGGCGAAATCGTTGGATTCGTTGTAGGCGGATCTACATTTGCTGTTACCGGTGTTCTAGGAATACTGGTACAGGTTCCATTCAATGCTTCCACATAATAGGTATTGTTAGAGGTATAAGGTAATGAAACGGTGGTGTAAGCATCAGTTCCACTACCGGCTGTACCCGTTTGCAGCAAGGTGCCGCCGGTAGCTGCTGTATACCATCTGATAGTAGAACCACTGGTACCTGTTGCGGAAATCGTTAAAGTTCCTGCATCACATCTGCTGGCAGGTACGGTAGTGGAAATGGCTGGTGCATTTACCGGTACCGTAATCTTATTAGAATAAGAATAGATTCCGCTGTTTGAACAGAAGGCTCTTACTAAATAGGATGTAGTGGCAGTTAAAGCACCGGTGCTTAAAGAAGCCGGATTACTTCCTCCGGAAACTGATGAGGTATCGGTAGCAAAATTATCATTGGAAGATAACCATTGATATGTAAGGCCGGAAAATCCAGTTGTAAAGCCCGAATTAGTAATTGTTGCTGACCCTACATTCGCACACAAAGTACCACCGCTATAAACAACAGTACCTGCTGATGGTGTGCCCGAACATGCAGGCAAGGCCACTACTGTAAAGATATAATCTTCGTACTCACCATATGTTGCAGCTCCACATGGAGTAAGAATCGTGGCTGACCAGTTTTGTCCAACCCGCATTCTAAAAGAACCTGCAGCCTGTGTTAAAGGTATAGTGTATGATCCTGAATATGAAGACAGGAATGTTGTAGTAGATGTTACTATATCTTCACCTGCGTCAACAAAATCTCCATCATTGTTCCAGTCAACCCACACATAGAAATAATGTGTGCTTGTATTCGTAGAAATAGATAGATTAATTGCACTTCCCTGATACTGTGAACAGGATTGAGCGGTAAAATTAGAATAACCACCTACTCCTGCCGCGGATGTATTGTTGATGTTAGTGATACCTGTTGTTGTAGTGAAATTAGTGATCCAGTAAGATCCGTTGCTTCCGGATGGTGTACAATAACCGGAAGTGAATGTACCTGTAGAGGAGTATGCACTCTGACTTGAAGTAGTACAGGTTACCAGTAATCTGTATTGAATAACTGTACCAAACGCTGGTGCTGTTAAACCTGTTAATGAAGCATAGGTAGAACTTGCCGTACCAATATCCACCCAGCCTGCACCATTCGTATTGGATTGCCATAAATAAGTAATATTTATTGCCGCTGTATATCCACTGGCTGCTACAGCATACGTTGATGCAGGTGCCCCTTCACTTGGTGTCACGGTTACAGTGCCTCCTGTTGGTGTACCGGTGCAGCCTGTAGGTGCTGTAACATTAAACCTTGCATCTTCTACCTCTCCGTATGTAAAACCCGTTTGGCACGGTGAATTTGTCATTGCTGTTGAAGCACCTGTATCTCCAAATTTAAATCTTATTCTGGTCGTACCAATAGTTGCAGTAGATGGAATTGTAAATGAACCGGTATAGGGTCCTGTATCACCTGTATTGGTTGCTACTAATTCACCTGCATCCACAAAATCACCATCCTGATTCCAGTCAACAAATATATAAAGTGCATCTCCAGTATACCATGTTCCTGGATTTGTTACCGTGTAAGAAGCAGTGGTAGCTGTATCTCCTGTAAATACTGTTAATGGATTATCTCTGTATGTAACGTGACCGCCGTTCGTCAATGTTATGCTTCCAATCGTTATATCTCCTAAATGTTCAAAAGAAGTACCTCCAGCTGCGGCTGCACAATAACAAGGTAGAGCAGCTGTTGTAAAAGACCATGTAGCCGAACCTACCGCATCGCCGCAGGCATTTTTAGCCACCACACTCCAAAAATAAGTTGTACTTGCTGCTAAGGCTGGTGTGATAGTCCATGAATTGGTGGTAACATTTGCCGTTACCGTACCCGGTAGTGAACCTGATCCAAAATATACATCATATGATGTAGCACCAGCAGTGGCTGCCCAGGAAACAGAGGTAACAGGCGATGAACCGGCATAACAAACACCTGTTGCACTATTTGCCGGAGTTGGTGTAATAGATGCAGCCGGAACATTATTAACGGTAACCGTTACTGTACCAGTGTTTGTACAACCATCAAAAGAACCACCTGAAGCATCTACTGCAGTTACAGTATAAATTTGTGTGCTGCCTGGTGATACAGATTGTGAGGCTCCTGATAAAGAACCCGGCATCCAGGTATAGGTATAATTCGGATCATTTGGCGAAGTGACACCTAAAGGCGTACCAGCACCTGCACAAATACTCGTAGTACCAGTTGCTGTAATTGCTGGTGCAGTATTAACAGTTGCTGTTACCTGTGTTCTAGGGCTGCTTGAACAGGCCGTTTGTCCGGTAAAAGTATATCTTGGTCTTACGGTATAAGTTGTTCCAGTTGCAGTTGAACCACATATAGACGTTCCGGTAGTGGATGTTCTGTTTAAAGAAAGAACTGAATTATATGCAGTATTATCTGCGGTTGCGCTGCTATTTATTGTTGCAGTGCTGGCTAAATTGTCCCAGCATATTTCCATCAATAAATTAGAAGTTCCATCCCAGTTAAATGAACCGGAAGAACCGCTACCTGTTCCGAAAGCAAAACTATTGGTACCTACTGCCGGTGTGTAATTTCCGGTATATACCTGCGTAAAGCTTGGTGTTAAAAAAGTAGTCGTCAAAGCAGTCGATGCAGTATGTGCTAATTTGATTGTAAAACCGGTTCTGGTGGTAGTATTGGTTGTTACAAGGTTTAATGATAAGTTGGTTATATTCCCTTCCACTAAACCAGCATTTTGCAATTCACTCGCCAATATCAATACCTGTTGTTTTTGGTTTGACCAGTCACTGTATAAAGGATTTGAATAATTATTACCTGTCGCTGTAGCACCAGCACCCACTACAGCTGTACCTGGCGATGGCAAATAAGCGGATACAAAATAATTAGTGGTAGTACTTATACTTGGTGTAGTGAATGATGCTGTAGCTGCACCAATTGTACCAACTGATAAAATGGTTCCGCCTGTTAAAGCAGAAAACCATCTCAGTGTCGTTCCTGCCGAGCCGTTTGCGCTTAATGTTACTGTTCCCGGACCACAACGAGTTGCAGGTGTTGTACCTGTAATCGTCGGATTGTTGACAGTAACTGTTGCAGCTGTAGAAACAGCATCCGTACAGCCTGCTCTGGAAGCCACCATTCTATAAAAATAAGTAGTATTGAGTGTTGAAATATTTAAAGTGGTTGAGGCGGCACCTGTGTAAGAAGCTCCTGTTGGAGTACCATTGACTACATCTGTATAGGTACCACCCAATGTGGAAGATGATTGCCACTGATAAGAGGTAGCACTACTTGCTGCTGCTGTTAATGAAGCACTTGTTGTAAGACAAGATGCAGTAGAAGGACTTGTAGGATTTGTTGTTATCGCAGGTGGCGCATTTACCGTAACAGTGACAGTATTAGTAGCCGTACAAGTACCATCTACACCAGTAATGGTATAAATATATGTGCCGGGTGCAGTTGGGGTAATGGTGTTCGGTGTGCTTAAGCTACCGGCTACACCCAATGCTCCTATACCACTGCCTGAAACCGGTGATGCGGTCCATGTTAATCCATATGTATTGGTACTGCCGGTTTGTGCAACCGATAAATCGTAAGTACCGCTTCCAAAGCAAATTGATGTTGTTGTTGAAGATGCAGTAAGCGCATCCGGACTTGATACCGTAACGGTTAATGCCGTACGGGTAGTGCTTTCACAAGAACCGGAAACCTGCGCCACATAAAAAGTGGTATTGGATGCAATAGCGGTACTGTAAGTAGTACCTCCTGTTTGTAATAATGTTCCGCCGCTGCTTGCGTCATACCATCTTAAATCACCGGCAACACCCGAACCGGATGGAGTAACGGA
The DNA here is from genome assembly GCA_020848255.1 of Chitinophagales bacterium. GTDB lineage: Bacteria > Bacteroidota > Bacteroidia > Chitinophagales > JADIYW01 > JADJSS01. Next base: position 2,071 of record JADLAJ010000012.1, on the reverse strand, counting down.
AACCGTTGGTATAGCACTACCGCATTGTGAAGAACTGGATATTACTGCTGTTGGTGGTGCAACAGTAGTAACTGTAACCGGAACAGTAGTAGAAACCACAGGACAACCATTTACAATAGCGGTGCAAGTATAAGATGTATTCGTTGTTGGACTTTGAGACAAAGGATTCGTAGTTCCGACAGTTCCTGATCCATCCGACCAGGTATATGCTGATGGTGTTGGCGGTGTATTACCAACTAACACAAAGTTTGGACGATTTGAAGATGTATTACTAACTGTCGTAGTTCCGCATGCTCCTGCACCGGCAGCACCATCTGCATTGTAATTTACAAATGAACCGAATGCAGTAGTAGTGTATGTATTCACTGCACTGGAAGATCCTGTAACACTGTTTGCATAACAATAATCTATTATGATGTTTGAAGTTCCGTTCCAGTTAAAAGATGTTGTAAAAGTGAAACTGTTGGTTCCGGTAGAGGGTGTATAGTTAGTTGGCCCCCAAACAGTAGTGAACGTTGGTGCCTGAAAGGTTGTTATGGCAGTAGCTGATGTAGCTCCAATTTTTATCGTGTAATTATTAAGAGTTGTAGGAGAACCTGTTGTTGTTATAGGAATATTTAATCCTGTCAGGTTTCCGGCTTTTAATCCGGCAGCTGTTAATTCTGATGCCAATATTAATATTTGAGCATGACCATTGCCATACCAGGTTCCAAACCAGGCACTAACCGCTGAACTTGCACTATTGGTTCCTGTACCGGTTCCTATAGTAGCATTACCACTTTTGGAAATTAACGTACTTAAAGATGTTGAAGCACCTGCACATATTGAACTTGGGGTTGCTGTTGCTGTTGCAGTGATACCTACATTCGGATTGTCCTGATAGGTTGCACCGGTGTATGTAGCGGATGAACCTAATGAATTGGTTGCAGTAATGCTCCAGGTTACGTTTGTATTTGTTGGGCTTGCTGCCGGAATCGTATATGTATAAGTACTGCCGCTTGTATTTGTCATAGCAACCGGACCTACGGCACTACCATTATTATAGGTGATGTTTACACTGGACAATGTACCTGCCGATGGAATTACATTCACAGATATATCTCTGCCTGTTGCAGAACATTGAGATATTGTACCGGAAATTGCTGTACTCGTTACCAAAAATGAATTTAAGGTAATTACCGGTTTGGCAACCCTTCCAGTCCATTCAACAACACCTAGTGGTGCAGCTGTTTCGGAAACACCTGTGTTGGTAGAAGTTAAACTACCCGCTGTATATGTTCCAGCTGAAGGCACCCAGCCAGAGCCATCCCAGTAAGCAGCAGTGATACTTGATGCTGTTCCTACTTCATCTTCTGCACCTGTTATAGCTAAAGCCGGATTGATGTAATAGTTATAAGTTCCACCAGCACCATTTTCTGAGAAAGTCCAGTATCTGCTTAAATAATCTGTTGGAGCGGAAGGTGTATTCATGTTTCCGCTTACAGCATCCACTACTCTGGCTCCTACTACTCTGATAGTTGAGTTAGCCGTAAATTGTAATGATACCGGTGAATATTGTATTGTACCGGTAGTTTCGCCAATCGGGAACAGATAAGTACCTGTTGTGGCAGGAATACCTCTTTTATATAAGCCTGTACCATCCGTAACAATCATCTTGGTGGCACCCGGCGTAGTGATGGTTTGTACACCACCATTGGCAAGTGTCAAATCGTTATTGCCAAGTAAAATTCTTCCGGCCGTAATAGTTAAGGTTCCTGTTACCGTTCTGCTTCCGCTCAGGGAAACATTTGGTGTCGTTGCATTTGTATTGTTAATGGTTAAACTGACAGGACCACTGCTAGCAGGAAATTCGTTTCCGCATGTTTGTGCACCTAGCGCCGTTACATATGCTAAAATAGTAGTTGTACCATAAGTAACAGTACCGGACGTTACCGCTGTACCATTGGCAGCAGCCGTAAACGTAGCACCATTATTTACCGGAAGTGTTCCTGTAATCGCAATACCGGAAGGATTTGAAACTCTGATATTTATCAAACCTGTAAAGGTAGAACCCGGAGAAACCGCCTGACTT
>JADLAJ010000011.1 GCA_020848255.1 Chitinophagales bacterium | reverse complement strand
TCCGGTTCGCACGAACGTTATAAATCTGCCGACAGATTACAATGGGAAAAAGAACACGATTGCAATGTGCAGTTTAAAAGATGGATTCTGCAAAATAAAATGGCAACGGAAGAAGAGTTGACAGAAATTGAAAACGAAGCCAGAAAATATGTGGCGGAGCAAAAGAAAGTTTCCTGGAAAAAATTTCACGGTCCTATTCTGGAAGAGCTGAATGAAGCCACCGCCATCATTCAGAAAGTGGCAGAAACATCTGCTTATAAAGAACAACTGGAAGAGATGGAAAAGGAGTTGAAATACTCTATCGATCCGATGCGGAAAGATGTGTTCAAGACAGTTTCCGACGTGTTGATTTTGGTGAAAGATGAACGCAATAATGCGATAGAAGAACTAAAGAAATGGCGCGCCATTCAAACGCAGATTAACGACGAACGATATTCTTCTTACCAGTATACCAACTCGCTGTATTCGCCATTGCGATTGCCGATTGTGCAGGCGAAGTATGAGGAGAGAGCTTCTGTGGTGAGCGGCTATCAGGTGCTGAATGCCTGCTTTGATGCCAACTTTTCACGCGATGCCAAAATTGTGGCATTCGGTGAAGACGTTGGAAAGATTGGAGACGTGAATCAGGCGTTTGCGGGTTTACAGGCCAAGTTTGGAAAAGAACGAATTTACGATACCGGTATTCGCGAGGCGAGTATTATGGGGGAAGGCATTGGACTGGCCATGCGTGGACTGCGACCGATTGCAGAGATTCAGTATTTAGATTACTTATTATACGGATTACAGCCTTTATCCGATGATTTAGCGTGTTTGTCTTACAGAACAAAAGGCGGACAAAAAGCACCACTGATTGTGCGTACGCGCGGACATCGTCTGGAAGGTATCTGGCATACCGGTTCTCCGATACAAATGATTTTAGGTGCCCTGCGCGGGATGCATATTTGTGTGCCGAGAAACATGACGCAGGCGGCAGGTTTTTATAATTTGCTGTTGAGAGGAGATGAGCCTGCTTTGGTCATTGAGTGTCTGAACGGCTATCGACTGAAAGAAAAAATGCCTTTGAATCCGGGAGATTTTACGGTGCCTTTAGGTGTTCCGGAAGTTTTACAGCAGGGCAACGATGTTACGCTGGTGACCTATGGTTCTTGCGTGCGTGTAGCGCAGGAAGCGATGGCCAATTTAAACAAAGCAGGTATTTCTGTGGAACTGATAGATGTGCAAACCTTGTTGCCGTTTGATACCTATGGCGTAATTGGAAACTCTATCCGCAAAACGAATCGCGTGGTATTTTTAGATGAAGATTTTCCGGGCGGCGGCACGGCGTACATACTGCAGCAGGTGCTGGAAAAACAGGATATATTCAGGTACCTGGACAGCGAGCCGGTGACACTTTCTGCAAAAGAACACCGCGGTGCTTTCGGAAGCGACGGAGATTATTTCTGCAAACCAAGTGCGGAAGATGTATTTAATACTATCAATCAGTTGATGTATGAAGTTAACCCGAGAAAGTTTCCGTTGATGTGGTAAGCGTGTAGATGAAAGATTACTATAAGATTTTAGACATCCATTATACCGCTTCACCTGAAGAAATAAAGAAATCATACAAAAGGTTAGCAAAAAGATATCACCCTGATCTTAATTCAGGCAATAAAGATTTTGAGGAAAGATTCAAAGAAATTAATGAAGCCTATGAAGTGCTGTCAAATTCAAATGAACGACATCATTATGACGATTTATTCAGATATATAATTCTGAAAGAAAATCAAAATTATACAGAGCAGCACACACATACTTATTCCGCACCGACCAGAGAGCATGAGCCTGACCCAGCAAGATGGTGGCGATTCGCTTTTTTTTCTTTTTTAGCATTATCAGGATTTTATAAAAACTGTAATAACGGCGGTAATTCATTTTCTTCAGGTGGTTTTGTGGGAAATTCAACGATGATAATAGACAATACCAGAGATGGAAGTGGGTTTGATTTTAATAATACCATAAATTATAAGGACAGTACCAATGTTGTTATTGCAGAAACCACCGGGGTAGGTGAAAATCAAAGAATACTAATTACTATTCATAAAAAAATGGATACTGTTGCCGGTATTGATTCCAATACAAATTTATATATGCTGCCGATTAAAGAACAGTCGTTGCATCAAACTGATTATGGCCATTAAATTTGAGTATGCATACTATTTTTATGCGCTGACTCGTTAATTGGATGTAAGATTTATTATTTCAACTGATGTAAAATTTATTATTTTCACTACCGGATGAAAGACTATTATAAAATACTGGAATTGCCTTTTGGTATGGCTTCAACAGAAGTGAAAGCTGCTTACCGCAGACTGGCATTTAAATTTCATCCGGATAAAAATCTGAACGATAAATTGGCGGAAGAAAAATTCAAGGAAATTACGGAAGCCTATTCCATTCTTTCGGACGATAATAAGCGTATTCTGTATCATGCAGCATATAATGATTTTTTGAACAGCAGGTATTTAAACAGAATTCCCGAACCTACCTACCGTCGTCCGCCGTATTATAATCCAACGGATATTCCCAAACAACCCAGAGGGCCGGCTACTGCTGCTACTATTAGTGTGGATGGTATTAAAATCGCCGTTTTATTAATTTTGATAATTGTGCTGATTAATTTTATTTTTTTTAATCGTTTAAAGAAAATGGAAAACGAATCGAAACACAGAGGTGTAAATATTGCGACTCCGTATGCCGCACCGGTAGAAAATAATACGGACATAATGAGTAAAGATGATTTTTATAAAGTAATCTATCAGGAATTTGTGCTCACGGGCGATTCTACTTTGCTGAATGCGAATATAGATTCATTGAAACATGTGTTTGATTCGCTGCAGCAGGCAGCAAAGCATTAAGCAAGCTTATTCAGGTACAAGCGTATCGTGTTTTCCAGGCCCAGATAAATCGAATCGCAAATTAAAGCATGACCGATAGAGACTTCATCCAGTTGCGCTAAATTATCTTTCAGGTATTTCAGATTTTCCAGATTCAAATCGTGTCCTGCATTAATACCCAATCCTGCCTGTACCGCAATATCACAACTTTCTTTTATTTCTTTAATAGCCGCTTCCGGATTTGCCAGAAAATTTTTGGCATAAGGACCGGTGTAGTATTCAATCCTGTCGGCACCCACCTTAGCAGCACCTTCAATCAGTTTTGTATCCGCATCTATAAACAGGGAAACGCGAATACCGTTCTTTTTTAATTCGGAAATAATTTCCGTCAGGAATTCTTTTTTTGCAATCGTATTCCAGCCATGATCAGAAGTCAGCTGATTTGGATCGTCCGGCACCAGCGTACACTGATGTGGTTTTACCTTTATCACGGCATCTAAAAAATGTTTGTCGGGAAAACCTTCAATGTTGAATTCTGTAGTACATGCTTCTTTTAATAAAGCTAAATCGGCAAACTTACAATGCCGTTCGTCCGGTCTCGGATGCACGGTAATGCCTTGTGCGCCGAAGCGTTCACAATCTTTTGCCACCTGAATTAAATCAGGATAATTGCTGCCGCGGGAGTTGCGCAGCAGGGCAATTTTATTGAGGTTAACAGATAAGCGCGTCATGTTTTGTAAAGGTATAAAAAATCCTGGCATAGAATATGCAAATAGTTTTTCAGATTGTAACTGTTTGGTTTTATTATACCAAACGTATTAATTATATTTATAACACAAAATCTGTGACTATGAAAAAACTTCTATTTTTTATTTCCATTGTATTTTCATTTACGTTTAGCGCCTCCGCACAAAAAATCGGCGGTAAGGTAAAAGTGATGGACTTTGGTAACTGGATCAGCGGTACCTTGTTAAGTATCAAAGACGGACAATATTTTGTGACCTTTGATGACAAGTATTACAAAGACAGACTGGTAAAAGAAAAGGATATTGTCTTTCTGGATGGCGTTGCAGCTGTTGTAAAGGATACCGTTTTTAAAGTAAGACGCGATACGGTTTACATCAAGAAAACGCAGAGAGATACGATACTGAATGTAAGACGTGATACTGTTTCCATTTTAAAGACCAGACGCGATACGGTATTTAACACTAAACGTGATACGGTTACTATTCTTAAAACTAAACGCGATACCATCTATACCCTGAAACGCGACACGTTTACCGTGCTAAAAGTAGTGAAGGATACTATCTTTAAATACAAACGCGATACGGTGGTCATCAACCGCACGATAAAAGATACGGTCATGAATAAAAAAATAGAGACCATAACTGTAAGCTCCGTAAAAGCTCCTGCTTTCAGATTAGGTGATTTGGTGCTGGCATATAAAGATGCAGAATGGAAACCGGCAGTGATTCTGGAAATCAAAAACAACGATGTATTCAAAGTGAAGTACGACGGCCTGAGCGATTATTATAACAGCGAAGTGGGCATCGGTAGTCTTAAACTCAGGAACAATGCAGAAGTTTCAAAGCTAAGGGAGTACAAGCTGGGAGATTTGGTGCAGGTGTATGATGACGGCGAGTGGAAACCGGCCGTGATTCTGGAAATTAGAGGCGGTGATTTGTTTAAAGTGAAGTTTGACGGCCTCAGCGATTACTACAATAAAGTAGTGGGAGTGGGCAGTATAAAAGCCAGATAATCCTACATAAGCAATATAAAAAAGACCATCCGTTTTGGATGGTCTTTTTTTTTATTGCAATTTACACTATTTTTTCTTTCTCAAAAATCTGTACAATCTTATCGATGGTTTCATCAATGGATAAGAAGGAACGTCCGCCGGATGCGTTGCGGTGTCCGCCGCCTTCAAAGTTTTCGCGGCATATTTTTTCTACCGATATTTCGCCCTTGCTTCTGAAAGAAAGTTTGATGATTTTAGGCTCCTGTTTGATGAGGATGGCCACTTTTACATTTTTTATGGATAAGGGATAATTTACCAAACCTTCTGTATCGCCCGTTTGCAAATTGAAACGGTAGGCATCTTTCTTATCCACGATAATGATACCGATGCCGATATCTTCGCGGATAATCATATTGCGCGATAATGCATTGCCGATAAAGCGCAGTTTCTCTTCGCGGCCGTTCTGGTTCAGCTGCTCCTGCACATAAATGATGTTGAGTCCGCAGTCGAGTAGATGCGCGGTAATCTCCAGTGCTTTTTTACTGGTGGCGCCATTCGAGAAACTCGCCGTATCCGTCAGTATACCGGTATAAATACATTCCGATACTTCTTTGGTAGGCACATAGGCCGGTTCCAGTATTTCGTACAAACGGTACACCAGCTCGCAGGTAGAGCAGGCTTTGGTATCGTGTAAAATCCATTCGGCATCAATCTGCGGGTTCAGGTGGTGGTCGATTAAGACCAGCTTTGCCGTTTCGTTCTTTTTAATGAATTCATTCAGCGGTTCAATTCTGCCTAAATCGTTAAAATCCAGACAAAATATCAATTCGGCCGATTCGATGGCAATCTGGCTGAGGCTGGGATTTTCCAGATAATTCCAGACTTCGTCGCAGCCGGGCAGGTAGCCGAAATAAGCGGGAAACTCCGTGGGGGAGATAACGCGCACTTCGTGCCCGAGCGGCTGCAGGTAATTATATAAGGCTAGCGAGGAACCCATGGCATCGCCATCCGGCTTCTGATGCGTGGTGATCACGATATTTCTGGGTGTTTTTAAAAATTCCTGTAAGGCTGCAATATTTTCCATGTTCCTCAAAGATAGTAAAAGTGCCCCTGAAAGTGAAGTTGAAAGTGAGTATCACAGCCGGTAAAAGTGTATTAATTAATGGTAAATAATTGATTTTGTGAAGGGTAAACTGTAAACAGTGAACTATCTTTGCCCAAAATTATACAAATGGCAACGAACAGAACTTTTACGATGATTAAACCGGATGCGGTAGAAGCGAACCATATCGGCTCTATCCTGGCTATGATGACAGAGGCAGGCTTTAAAGTAGTAGGGTTGAAATACACTCAATTGTCTGAGGCTCAGGCTGGAAAATTTTATGAAGTACACAAAGAGCGTCCTTTTTACGGCGAACTGGTGGAATTTATGAGCAGAGGCCCGATTGTAGCGGCTATTCTTGAAAAAGACAATGCGGTGGAAGACTTCCGTAAACTGATTGGTGCTACCAACCCTGCGCAGGCAGAAGAGGGTACTATCCGTAAACGTTTCGCGAAATCTATCGGTGAAAACGCGGTACACGGTTCTGATTCTGACGAAAACGCTGAAATTGAAGGTAATTTCTTTTTCAGCCAGTTGGAAAGATTCTAAATATTTTCCCGCAGAATCGGGAATCTCTAATATGTAACAGGTTCTTATTTATGAGAACCTGTTTTTTTTTAAATTAGTTTAAATGTATTCGATATTAAAACAGACAGTTAAAATGATTCAAATTGGATATCATTTTAATTCAATCAATGCTGGATAATCACTTTACGTACACCATCCTTTTTTCCATTTGAGATCTTCAGAAGATATATTCCGTTGGAAAGAGTATTGGTATTTAGCTCAATAACTTCCTGATTGGAATAATTATCAGAAATGACAGATTGCCCCACAAGATTGAATAGCTCAATCTGAATAATGTTTTTTAAACCATTTAAATTAACCAATAATTGATTGTTTGCCGGATTCGGATAAACATCAAAATCCAGTTTATCTGTGAACTGATTTCTTATGCCAGTCAGAATAAATGGTGGCGGGTTCTGACTGAAAATAATCAAACCGCCGTCGATATTGCCCGTCAGTAATTCGGGTTTGCCATCGTTGCTAATGTCAGCAATTGTGGAGGTTGTTCGACTGCCTAGGTAGTCATCCACCACAAGTGAAGTAAGGCCGAAATTTTCATTCAAATGATCCTCAATATTATCATAAAATTGTAAACCGCTGGCATTTGTCCCTAAAATTAAATCGAATTTGTTGTCATTGTTAATATCTGCAATACAGGGTTGTGTATAGCCGAGTGCAAAGCCGTTAGTCTTTATTTTTATACCCCCCAAACTATCTGTTACCAGTGAAAATTTTACGGCACTTAATGCATTTCCTTTGTAGAAGTTGAGATTGCCGTTGCGTTCACCGATTATCAAATCCGTTTTTCCATCTCGGTTAACATCTGCTAAATATGGGGCAGCGTTAGAACCGACAGCAATATTATTACCGGAAGAATCTTTCAGGATTCCTTTGTAAATTAAATTAGGAGCGTTGCCGGCAACTGCTGTATTCTCCCAGTAAATCATGCGTCCGTCCGATAATCCTGCTATCAAATCATCGTCATTGTCATTATCGATATCACCGGCTGCCGGAACAATATCTTTAATATTAAAGGTGCTGAGAGATAAAAAATCATCGTTCTGTAAATCGTATTTCGGATTTGCCGCATCTCCTGTATTTTTATAAAACAATAATTTATACACGTCAGGATTTACGTAGTCTCTGAAACCGCCGCTGCCTAGTAAAATATCTTTTAAGCCATCGCCGTCCACATCAAAAAAGCAGGGATTGGAATTCTCTCCGGCATCAATCATGTTATCGAGCAAAAAGTTTTTTTGCTGAAATTCAAGTCGAATGGCACGTGAACCATTTGTTTTATTGTTCTTAAAATACCAGATATTATTGATGTTGGCTGCTCCAATGTCAAATGTAGAAACGAGTAAATCCGAAGTACCGTTATTGTCCGCATCCAGAAAAACAGGAGAGCCAAATGATTTTGTGTTGTAAGGTGTGTTGTAATTTGGAAATGTGACATCCTGCAATAAAACACTGGCGTAGTTGCTGCTTCCGTAGTTATAAAGCATCGTTAGATTATCCAGCGAAACGCTGCCGATCAGTAAATCTTTCGCTCCGTTATTGTCAATATCAATCGCTTCAATGGTAGAACCTGTATGCAAAATTTGTTCATTTCCATTTAGCCGGTTGAATTTAAAACTGCAGGTATCTTTTAATGCATATGAAGCAGCAAAAGAGTCGCGCACATTTCCCCAGCAGTTGTCTGCTTTTGTGAAATATAAACTGTCACAGGCTAATCCTTTTTCCTTTTGCTGGTTTTCATAATAGATTAAACGGTTTCCAAAAACATTGAATGAAATCATGTCTAAATCACCGTCATTATTCACATCTA
>JADLAJ010000010.1 GCA_020848255.1 Chitinophagales bacterium | reverse complement strand
GAACAAACCTTTGAAGCAGATTTCACCCCTTGTATCGATATCGGCTGGCGACTGAGAAGAAGTGCCTGGCATAAAGGCTACGCCACCGAAGGTGCGAAAAGAGTATTGGAATATGCTTTCCACGATTTACAACTCGAGAAAATTTACTCCCTCACACCTGTTATCAATTTGCCGTCAGAAAATGTGATGAAAAAAATAGGCATGACCCGGCTGCGCACCTTTGATTTTCCTCTGTTCAAAAATGACGACCGCTTACGAAGTTGCGTGCTGTATGAAATGATAAACGATAATTCTTAGTAATAAATAAAACAATAACTTATGCCAAAAACATACAGAGAAGGATCTATCGGTGCGCTGATGGATGAATATGAACGCGCTGCAAAAGATTTGCAAAAATTATTGCGTACAATTGATGATGAAACCTACACACGCATCCTGGATACCAAAACCAAAGACAAGGATTGCCGCTCGATAGAAAACATTATGAACCACGTTGTGCGAGCCGGCTACGGGTATTCCAACTACATTCGCAAGCAATTCGGGGAAGCGTTTATTGAACGTAAGATGACCTACGCCGTCGGCACTCCGAAGCTTGCCATTGCAGAATTGAATAAAGTACTGAAATATACCGAAGAGAATCTGAGCAATAAATGGAAAATATCCTGGCGCAAAATTCAAAGCAATATTATCCATACCACCTGGGGACAGGATTTTGACATGGACCAGCTGCTGGAACATGCCATCGTACACATCCTGCGCCATCGAAGGCAAATTGAAAAACTCTTGCTGAATGCCTGATGTGATGGATCAAACAAACTGATAATTATCAGTTTAGTCTACTCTGAAAGTGCGTAACTTTAAGTATCAAAAGAAGTTACTATGAATATCTTCAAAACTAAAACCAGCTGGACCAACGGAGAATTAGGTATACTAAAAGTATGTGCAGGAAGTTTTTATCTGTTAGTCGGATTATACTTTCATGAATTCCTGATTAATTATATCTGGATATTCCGCGTCATTTTTGCTATCAGCGTTATCTGGATTCTGATTATCTGGAATAAGAAAGAAAAAATCCGTAGTTGATTTATGCTTCTTTAAAATCAAACCATTCTTCTTTTACGCCGTCTCGCGTAATGTAAATAAATACAGTTTCCAGTCGCTGCCGTGCCCAGGGAGTTTTACGCAAAAAAGTCAGACTTGACTTAATAGAAGGATTGATTTTAAAACAATTTGCCGGAACCTGATCATACAAACCTTCCCAGCTATAATAGGCCAGTAAGTAGCGTAGCATTTTTTCAAGGGTAACCCCGTGTAGCGGATTATTTTTTTGTGGTTCAGGCATAATTATATTCTGCGTCTTTTACGAAACTAATATAGGCATAATTGTAAAAAAGTTATCTTGCATAAATAAAATTAGCTGTAAATCATGCAAACAAAATTACCCTTCCGCACTATATCTGTACTCATCACCATATCCTTAATGACTTCCTGTAGTTTCAATAAGTTATTTTTACAACCCACAAAAATACCTTTTGCTACCCAGCACTTAACCATGAAATCCGTTACAGATACGGAACTCGTTGTGTTTTCCGGAGCGGCGCATCAGCCTGTATTTTTAAAAAAAAATACCGATACTATTTCTTATAATTTCACAATAGAAAGTGTGTTGTATAAAAGCAAAAACGGGAATACATTAAACGGCTGGTTATTAAAGTCCAAAAATATTACTGCCACCACTACCCTTTTACATCTGCATGGAAACGGCGGTTGTTTACTCAGTCAGTTCAAAGCCATTTCACCTATGGTAGAAAAAGGATTTCAGGTGTTTATGTTTGATTACAGCGGTTTCGGTTTCTCAGAAGGAAAACCAAGCAGAAATAATGTGCTGACAGATGCGCTGTCCACGCTGGATTATATCAAAACAAGAGAGGATGTAAAAAACACGAAAATATTGCTGTACGGACAATCGCTTGGCGGGCATTTGGCAGCAGTAGTCGCAGCACAACGTTCAGCTGATATCGACGGTTTAATTACGGAAGGTGCTTTTTCTTCGCATAAAGATATTGGCGGACATATGGTTCCGGTATTGGGCAAAATATTCGTCAAACAAGGCTATAGTGCCTTAAAATCTGTTAAAGAATATCACAAGCCACTATTGGTCATTCACAGCACGGAAGATTCTACCATTCCTTTTTCTATGGGCAAGAAACTATTTGATGCAGCTAATGAGCCGAAAGAATTTTACGAAGTTCAAAAATGTCATATCTGCGCACCGCAATTTTATGCCACTGAAATTGCAGAAAAGATAAATAAGATGCTTCTGAAGAAATAGAACTGCATACCATTTCATTGTTTAATACAAGATTCATTCTACAGAAAGAGATTCTGATGAATATTTCTTACTTTTGCGCCAAGATTATTCAACATGAGTGTAGAAACAGAATTAAAAGCACGCAGTAACAATCAATGCGAATTATGCGGCAATACGAGTAACTTAAGTGTGTACGATGTACCGCCCAATGCTCAGCAACGTATCGAAGACAGCTTGCTGGTCTGTGATAAATGCTCGGCACAGTTAGAGAAAAAAGAACCGTTGGATAGTGACCACTGGAAATGTTTGCTGGACAGCATGTGGAGTGAAGTGCCTGCCGTACAGGTGGTTTCCTGGAGAATGCTGAATCGATTACGTGGTGAAAGCTGGGCTGTAGATGCCATCGACATGCTTTATTTTGATGAAGATATGATGGCATGGGCAAAATCTACCGGAGACCATGAAAATTCCAGTGAAGTGGAATTGCACAAAGACTGCAACGGTACTTTGTTACAAAACGGCGATACGGTGGTATTAACTAAAACGCTCGATGTTAAAGGTTCCAGCCTGAAAGCCAGTTTGGGAACTGTAGTTAAGAACATCCGATTGGTACACGACAATACCGAACAAATTGAAGGAAAGATTGACGGACAAACCATTGTGATCCTCACTAAATATTTGAGAAAAGGATAATTAATTAAATTCTTAAAGATGAAACAAGCGCCAAGATGGAAATTTGCTGTAATGGTCTGGATAGCTATTTATCCGAGCATCACTCTAGTTTCACTGATATTGAGCCCGGTATTAATTAAATTGCCCATACCATTGCGTACACTTGTTCTCACCTTAATTTTAGTACCGCTTATGGTGTTTATTATTATGCCGTTTCTGCAAAAACTACTGGCAAAATGGTTGTTTAAATAAACAGCTATTTTCATTACTTTTGAAACATGCTAACACAAGGAATTTCCGTTTTAACGATTATTATTTTAGCCTTTATTGTTTTTGATTTTGTGCTGGATTTTATTCTTGACACTAT
>JADLAJ010000009.1 GCA_020848255.1 Chitinophagales bacterium | reverse complement strand
TGGAAACATCTGGAAAGTGCCATCGTGCCGAAAATTTATGACGACACGATTGCAGATGAAAACCGCTTTGTAGACACTTATGAAGCATTTGATTTAATAAAAGATGCCGCCAAATTTGAAGGCCTGTTGTTGAGTCCTTCCGCAGCGGCCAATTTACTGGGAGCCTTGCAACTGGCAGAAGAAATTGAGGAAGGCGTCATCGTCACCACCTTCGCCGACCACGCCAGCAACTATCCCGAAATACTGGAAACTATTTTGTAACGTCATTACAATCATAACGTCATTGCGAGGCACGAAGCAATCTATTGAATAAAATGAATAATGTTGAATTATATAAAATGCAAAGAAGCGTGGGAAGTCAAAAATCGCCAGCAAAGCGTAGGCAATGCAGCCTAGCGCGATATTTTTGCCTTGTCTTTTTTGGTTACTTTTTTTGACTAAGAAAAAAAGTGACAAATATTTAAATGAAAACTAAAGCGTAAACAAAAGGATGAAACTAAATATAAGCAAAAGTGCAAACGAAATGATGCAGCAACATGCCATCGAACTATTCCCCGATGAATGCTGCGGATTCTTATACGGCCATGAAACCGAGGAAGTCAGAACCATAGAACTGGCCGTTCCTGTAGTCAATTCAAAAGACGGCGACAAGAAAAGACGCTTTGAAATTTCTCCGCTCGATTATATGAAAGCAGAACAATACGCCTTGCAAAACAACATCGGTTTGTTAGGTGTGTATCATTCACATCCGCAACATCCGGCCATTGCCTCGGAGCACGATTTGAAACAAGCCATGCCCTACTTTTCTTACGTCATCTTATCCGTGATGGATGCAACAATAGCCGACATCAAAAGCTGGAAACTCAATGAAGAAAACACCATCTTTCTTGAAGAAGAAATTTCAAATGAACAATGAACGATTAACAATTAAAATACTTATCACTTATTACTTACCACTTAATACTAACACATGGCACAACTAATCATTCCAACACCTTTACGCAAGTACACCGAAAACGCAGCGACGTTCAACACCGACAGCATCACTATAGAACAAGCTATAGAAGAACTGACTACAGAATATCCAGATGTAAAACAACACCTCTTAGACGGCAGCGGCAAAATCCGTAGCTTTATAAAAGTATTTGTCGGTGAAGAAGATATCCGTTCACTCGCCGGCGAACAAACAGAATTAAAAGATTCAGACGTCGTAAGCATTGTTCCTGCTATTGCGGGTGGTTCAATGTAACCGTCATTGCGAGCGAAGTGAAACGGAGCGTGGCAATCTGTTCCACAAAAAACGATTGCTTAAATTCGACAGATTGCTTCGTGCCTCGCAATGACGTAATAATACAACCATTTAAAAATAAACGAAATGCAAGAAATAAACTTATCCAAAGAAGAACTCGCGAGATACTCGCGACACATCATCATACCTGAGTTCAACATCGAAGGACAAAAAAAACTGAAAGCCGCAAAAGTTTTAGTAATTGGCACCGGCGGTTTAGGCAGTCCGATGCTGTTATATCTGGCAGCAGCAGGCGTTGGCACCATCGGAATCGTGGATTTTGATGTGGTTGACGACAGCAACCTGCAACGACAGGTATTGTACAGCGTGAAAGATGTGGGTCGCCCGAAAGTGGAGGCTGCCAGAGAGCGCATCCTGGGATTGAATCCGCACATTAATGTCATCGCTTACAACGAACATTTGTCGAGCAAAAACGCACTGGAAATTTTTAAAGATTACGATGTGGTGGCAGACGGTACGGATAATTTTCCGACCAGATATTTAGTGAATGATGCGTGTGTATTAACAGGCATTCCAAACGTATATGCTTCCATTTTCCGTTTCGACGGACAAGTGTCGGTGTTCAATTACAATAACGGACCGAATTACCGCGATTTATATCCGGAGCCGCCGCCGCCGGGCTTAGTGCCGAGTTGTGCGGAAGGTGGTGTATTGGGCGTGTTGCCCGGAATCATCGGCAGTTTGCAGGCCAACGAAGTCATTAAAGTAATTACAGGTATTGGTGAAACATTAAGCGGACGTTTGTTTGCGTTTGATGCGTTGAATTTTTCTACCAAAATATTTAAAATAGGAAAAGATAAAAGCAATCCGTTGAATGGCGAAAATCCGACCATAAAAGAACTGATCGATTATCAGCAATTTTGCGGCATTGTTCCTGAAGTAATAAATGAAAAAGTTAAAGAAATTACGGTACAGGAATTGAAACAAAAAATGGACGCAAAAGAAGATTTTCAATTAATAGATGTACGCGAAAAACATGAATACGATTTTGTAAATCTCGGTGCAGAATTGATTCCGTTGAATGCCGTACTGGATAACGTCCATAAATTTTCTAAAGACAAACAAGTGATAGTACATTGCAAAGGCGGTGTGCGCAGCGCAAAAGCCATACAGGCACTGGAAGAAAAAGGATTTACCAATCTCTATAATTTAAAAGGCGGCATTGTAGCCTATGCCAAAGAAGTAGACGAAAATTTGCCGGTGTATTGATGTTGTCTGTCCCGATAGCTATCGGGATGGATTTGCAGGATGTTTGGATTATAGGATAATAGACAATCCAATCGACTGCTCGCGCGAGGCTCCTGTCTCGTGTGTATTAATTAAACCAATCTT
>JADLAJ010000008.1 GCA_020848255.1 Chitinophagales bacterium | reverse complement strand
GAATTGCCAACGGACTTTACCATAAATACGTTAGACAGCCTGTTTTACACAAAAGAGTTGATGTAAATAATTTACCAGCGTCAACGATCAAATAGTAAAATGCCACAGCAGGAAGTATCGGAACAAATGCTTGATAAAAAGAGATTCAAAACATACAAACAACAATTGAATATAAGCCGGCGACCTATCGGGCAGCCAGTTACATAGCAGCTACAATTTCAAAAAATGATCGCAAAAAATAAAAATAGTTACTTCAAACTACCCATTTTAGATGGCCTGGAAATACTTGATGCAAAGAACCATACGTTAAATTTCCCCTTTCATACGCACAATACATTTAATATAACATTAGTTCTTGAACAGGTTTTTTCCACAAAAACCTGCGACCGTTTCTTACAGGCACCTGCAGGTACAATTGTCATCACAAATCCTGACGAAGTACATGCGACTATTTGTGAAAGTAAAACCGGAAACTCATTTCTTACATTTTATGTTTCCCCGGAAGTAATATACGGACTTAATAAAAACAAACCGGTTTACTTTCACAATAAGATTATTGAAGACCCTCTCTTATTTCAACAATTAGTACACTTATCCAGGGACCTTTTTACATTGAATACGGAAAAGGATAATGAATTTGTAAAAGCATTGAGAACATTAATTGCCAAACATTCTTCCGAAGCTTTTGAAGAAAAGAAAATCAGTCACCATTTTCGGAAATTTTTAGATCGTGAGCTCTTTGAAAAATTTTCACTGGACAGTGCTGCAGCCAGGTTTGGCGTTGACAAATATAAGTTCCTTCGTTTATTCAAGGCCGAAACGGGACTAACGCCTAATAACTATATTATATTAAAAAGAATTGAAAAGTGTAAGGAATTACTTAAATCCCAAAATGACCTGCTTGGCATTGCGATTGAGACTGGCTTTTATGACGCCACCCATCTCTGTAAACATTTTAAGAAAATAACCGGAATTTCTCCTTTTGCCTACCAAAAATGCCTGTAAAACCAGGCTGCAATATCTTACTATACAGGTTTATTTTAGAATACTAGTTTTGCCTTTAACAAAACCGCTAAAATAAATGAAAAGAATTTTCCTGTTTTTCTTGCTGATAAGTTATATAGCTCATTCACAGTCTGTACAAATTGACACGTTAAAACTCAGGCAGGATTATGAAAACTTAATTTCAAATCTGGAAAAAAACTATGTTTACTTTAAACAAAAAGATGTTGACCTTGACTGCATAAAAAGTTATTACAGCAATAAAATTGGCGAAATAAAAAATCAAACAGAAGCATTGCTGATTTTTGAATACTTACTGGATGAATTCTATGACTCCCATTTGCATCTAAAATCAAATAATAATTTTTCTTACCGCCTGTACAGTCCTGTTTATGTTTCTGCCAGCCAAAATGAATACATTATATCAAGCTACTGGAAAGACCAGCTAAACAATAAAATCGACATTAATCTTATTAATGCAAAAATTTTAACCTTTAACGGTGTTGCATTCAATCAATTAATTGAAAATTTTCCAACCCATTGTCAAAATAAAAATAATATAGAAGTAAAGGGTTGGATTGCCAATAAGGTTCTTGCAGGCAGGCGAAATGAGTCCCGGATTATTACTGTAAAAACAGTAAAAGGTGACATTAAAACGTTAGATATTGACAAATTAACGCTCAGGAAAGACTCCACGCTATTATCTTATAAAATTATTGATGATATTGGCATTATACGAATCAATAATTCCTTAAGTGAGCGTAAAACAAAAAGGGCATTTAAAAAAGCGCTCAACGATTTAAAAGACACTAATGGAATATTACTTGATTTAAGAAATACAGTGGATGGTGGAAGTACGAATATAGCAAATCCAATTGTTGGCCATTTTACAGCTAAAAAGCAGCCTTTCCAGAAATACAAAAACAGTAAAACTGAATTTGTTGACCACATTAAACCGATAGATCCCAAATATGATAAACCACTAATAGTACTGGTTGGCAGATGGACTGGAAGTATGGGCGAAGGAATGGCGTCGGGAATTGATGGCAGCGGAATTGGTAAAGTTATTGGTACTGAAATGCAAAAATTAGCCGGGGCAACGAAAGATTATAATTTCACTTATCTGACATACAAATACCAGGCCCCTTATATCGAAGTTTTACATATTTCCGGATTGCCAAGAGAAAAGTTTGTACCGAAGGTTGAAGTTATCTGTGATGACAGTAATGAAGACGAGTTTCTAAAAGAGGGAATCAGAATGATAAAACAGCTTACCAGCCACTAACACGGTATTGTCATTAATGGAGCTGGTTTCCAGCGGTATTACCTGCCCATTGTACAAAATGATAGAAAATTGACAATAACAGGCAACGGAGTACGGTTAATTGTTTTACCTCCTTTTTTTGGCGTATCTGGCATTTTACTATTTCTATTAACTTGCCAGATGCTAAGAAAAAGTAGGTAAGGAAAATAGCATTTGCTAAAAAACATTCACAGCCCTTACTCAATTATAAATTTATACCCCCTGCCAGGCACATTTACTATTTTAATGGAGGGATCGTCAGCCAGTTTCTTGCGTAATTTAGAAACCAATACATCGACATTTCTGCTTATGACCACCAGGCCTTTATCTTCCCAAATCTCTTTCATCAGTTTTTCCCTTTCCACGACCTGATTTAGATATTGAGCAAATATTTCTAACGATTTTGTTTCATTTTCAGAAAGGGTGATGCTTTTATGCCCGCTTTTCAAGACATTCTTAGCAGGATACAATTGAAAGCTTCCTACTTGTATATAATCAGTACTATCGGGGACTGATTCCTTCGGTTCTTCTTTCTGAAACTTACCTTTCAGATAAAATCCGGCCACAATCAACGGAATAATCAACAGCCACAACCAACGGAAATTGAACGTATTTGCCCTCAAAAGTTCAATTTCAATCATATAACACCCAACCTCCAGCGTACGTCCCCTGCAAGGTGTTAAATCGCCTGTCTTGCTATTCATTTCAAATGCCAGGACCGTTTGCTTTTGTTCACAATTCTTCAAATTCACGATATAATTCGCTGCCAGCGCAGTTTTTTGAAATGCCCGATGAACGATATTGATAAGGCTATCGGAAAGGAAGCCAACTTCATGCTGAAAGGAGACCTGGTAGGTGTTTTCAGCTGATTTTTTAACAGGTAGCACCCGGGAGGTGGAATCTTTAGCGGAAAGCAAAAGCTGATGCCCGATAGTTCG
>JADLAJ010000007.1 GCA_020848255.1 Chitinophagales bacterium | reverse complement strand
TTGAAGCTTTTTACCAGAAATGAAATTGAAGAAATCGTTCATCTCACCAAAAATGTATTTGACATACTGATTCAATTATCCAATACGCACAAAGATAAATTACTGCCGGGCTATACACATCTTCAACTTGCCATGCCCAGCAGTTTCGGCTTATGGTTTGGTGCTTACGCGGAGAGCCTGACAGATGATATCAGCGTTTTACATTCCGCATTTACATTAGCCAACAAAAACCCGCTTGGTTCGGGTGCCGGATATGGCGGTTCCTTTCCTTTAAACAGAAAACTAACGACTGAATTATTGGGCTTTAATGAGTTGAACTATAATGTGGTTTATGCACAAATGAATCGCGGAAAAATGGAAAAAAATGTGGCATTTGCTATCTCCAATATTGCAGCAACACTATCCAGACTGGCATTGGATGCCTGTTTATACATGAATCAGAATTTCGGTTTCATTTCATTTCCGGATGTACTGACAACGGGTTCTTCCATTATGCCGCATAAAAAAAATCCGGATGTATGGGAACTCATCAGAGCAAAATGCAATAAACTGCAAAACCTGCCTGCACTAATAAATTCGATACTTATCAATTTACCATCGGGCTATCACCGTGATTTACAAATTATAAAAGAAGATTACTTAAAAAGTTTTGAGGAGATCAAATCCTGTCTGGAAATGACGCATATTATGTTACAGCACATAGAAGTAAAAGCGGATATCCTCGAAGACGATAAATACAAATTACTTTTTACGGTGGAAACGGTGAATCAGCTGGTAAATGAAGGAATGCCGTTCAGAGATGCTTATATAAAAGTGGGCAAAGATGTGGAGAGCGGTAATTATAATAAACCTTCTACGTTACATCACACTCACGAGGGAAGTATCGGTAATCTTTGTAATGAAGACATTGAAAAAATGATGGAAACAAACATTGCCTTATTTCCATTTAAAAAAATAAAAGACGCACTGTCTCAGCTAATTGCATAAAAATTGGCAGAGTTTTTGCATAATCTCGACAAAACATCTTATTTTAGTCATAAATAATAAAAAAGCATGAAGAAAGTTACAAGTATTTTAGCTGTTGCCGCTATTTTTCTGGCAAACCTGTCCTTCGCACAAAGCGTGACGGAAACAATTCCAAAAGTAATGGCTGCTATGGGCAATGCCAAAACTATGACCTATCATTTTTATGCACAGGAACGCATGAACGATGGAAAATTCAGCAAAAGTGATGTAGAATTTAAAGTAATCGCTAGTCCTATAAAAATATACGCTAAAGCTAATTTGCCACAGTCTGCACAGTTAATTTATGAAGGTGCAGTTTCTAAAGAAGTGAGAGTAAAAAAAGGTTTAAAATTAAGCTTAAATCCAACCAGTAGTTTGTTAATGAAAGGAGTTCACAATCCTATCACCAGAGCTGGTTTTGCGCAAATTAAAAAGATTCTGGAAACCAGTATGGCTCAACGTAAAGGGGAAGATTTATCTTCTTATGTAAAAATATTAGGTACTGTAAACTACGATGGCAAAGACTGCTGGAAAATTGAAATCAACGATGCAGATTACAAAATCATCAACTATACAGTAGCTGCAGGTGAAACGTCTGTTTGGACAATTGGTAAAAAACTGGCTATTTCTGAATACAAAATTAAAGAATTAAATGATATCGGTGATGAAGTAAAACCAGGTCAGGTTATAAAAATCCCGTCTTCTTATGCAAAGAAAACTACGTTATACATTGATAAAACCAACTACTTACCTATCTACCACAAAATGGAAGATGAAAAAGGTATCTACGAAATTTATGAATTTAAGAGTTTGAAATTAGGTGTAAACTTAACGGATGCTGATTTTCAGTTTCAGTAACAAATAAATATTTCATTAAAAGGTCTGGAAATTTCCGGACCTTTTTTATTTAAACTTCAACCCGATAAAATAACCAGCAAAAGCCAATCCGATTCCAACGATATTGGTTAACAGGATATAAAGCAAAGAGGTAAAAACAAGACCCTCTTTGAGCAATCTCATGTTTTCCAGCGCAAAGGAAGAAAATGTAGTAAAACCTCCTAAAAATCCAACAAACAGCAAGAATCTAAGCCTATCTTCTATCTGACCGTTTACGGTAAATAAGCCAAATAAAAATCCGATTACTAATGCACCGACAATGTTGACGAAAAAAATTCCTGTTGGAAAGGCTGATTGGTATTTGCTCGTTACAAACTCAGATACCCAAAAACGAATCAGACTTCCTAAGGCTCCTCCTGCTAAAATATATACATACTTCATTCGCATCTAAATTATAAAAAATAGGTTGAATATTTTAGCCAAGGAAAGCATTCTGCTAATTATCAAGAAATTAACAAACATTTAGACAAGAAATTATGCCTGAATCCTTAATTTCGGAACGAATTTTGTAAACCTTATCTGAAACAATCATTTATGAAGAAATATTGTACGCTGTTTTGTCTTATTTTATTTACTACACTGACATTTTCACAGGAAAATAATTTCAATATTACTTTAACCGTAAAAGGTATGGAAAACCAGATAGGCATTCTGGCTTTTTATTTTGGAGATAAACGGTTTGTAAAAGACACCCTCAACTTTGATGCAAAAGGTGTCGCTGTATTAAAAGGAAAAAAAAATATCGCTGAAGGTGTATACCTGGTTGCATTTCCATCCATGCGTTACAGCTCTTTTGACCTTATCATAAAAGAAACCAGTTTCAGTATCAGTACAGACACTTCGAATTTTATTAAAAATGTAATTGTAAAAAACTCTGTTGAGAACAAACAAATGTTTGAAGACATGAATTATATGATGCCTTTAGGGTTGGAAAACGATTCTTTACAGAAGAAACTGAAAGGATTGAATAAAAAAGATTCTGCATACAAGAAAATAGCCGGAGATATTGAAGCAATATCTAAAAAAATAGTAGCACACAGAAAAGAAATCACTAAAAAATATCCGACAACTTTTTATTCAAAGCTGTTGAATATGATGTTGGATATAGAAATCCCTGAAGGCCCTAAGAACCCGAACGGAAGTCTGGTGGACACCTTTTATTCATTTCATTATACCCAAAAACATTATTTCGACAATATTGATTTTGCAGATTCAGGTTATATCAGAACACCTGTTTTTCAGTCGAAACTTTTAAAGTATTTTGATAATTATACCTTTCCGCAACCTGATTCCATTATTAAGTCAATTGATATGGTAGTCGGTAAATCCAGAGCAAATAAAGATATGTTTCAATTTTGTCTGAATGAATTATTTTTAAAATATGCTAAAAGCGAAATCATGGGTCATGACGCTATTTATGTTTATCTCTCTGATAAATATTATCTGAGTGGAGAAGCATGGTGGGCAACTGAAAAAAGTCTGACGGAATTGCGTGATCGTGTGGAAGCGGTGAAACCTACGCTCATTGGAAAAATTGCTCCAAACTTTATTGTACAGGATTCTTCAGGTAAAATGCAGGTTTTTCATGATTATGTTTCAAAAAATAAATATACTGTTTTAGTATTCTGGAATTCTGATTGCGGTCACTGCCAGCACGAAATTCCGGTATTGAAAAAATTATATACTGATTCTCTGCAGGCGCTTGGTGTACGTGTATTTGCTGTTTCTACTGAACAAACAGATAGTTCTTTCAGAGCTTTTGCAGCCAAAAACTGTTCCCCTCAATGGATAACATGTGCTGACATGCGAGGCGTAAGTGCTTTCAGAAAAGAATACGATATTATTGCAACACCAAAAGTATTTGTAATTACTCAAGACTATAAAATTATTGCTAAGAATATGCCTGTTGATAATCTCGTTGGTTTTATTCAATTCATGGATGGCTTAGAAGCTAAAGACAAGAATAAACAGTAATTCAACATTGATAATATTTTATAGCCATCTTTTAACAAGATGGCTTTTTATTTATCGAATAAATTATTTTATTAACACGCCCACATTCCAATTGCTGCCAGGCAACTTGCTGCAATCTGTAAAAGCATATTATCAAAGCCACTGGGCGAAATAGCTTCTACTCCTGTACAGACGAGCGCCATTACAAAAATGACAACATAAGTAGAAGGGAAAATGGTTTGTGTAAAATAAATGGCAAGAAAATAAATTAAATAAGAACTTACAAACACTGCAAGACTGCCTTCTAAACTTCTGTATGATATTTTATTTCTGTGAAAACTATAAACGCGATATGGGTGCTTTCCAAATCTGGTTCCGACAGGTTCTGCAATGGCATCTGCAATGCCGGTTACAGCATAGCCGAAAATAGCAAACGGACCGAACAGCAGATTTGACAATACGCCTCCAAAGAAAGTAGCCAGGTAAGAAAAGATAATATACTTCGTCCGATGCGGAGCATCTTTCTCGCGGGCTAATGCCTCATAAAACAAGTTTCCGTCACTTTTAAAGCAGGCAAATATTAGTACAATAGTTACAGACCATCCTAAAATAAACACACCCGGCAGTCCCAGATATCTCTGATAAAAATAAGCACTGATAAAAATAAAGAAATGAAATAACTTGCGGGTATACCCTGTTTTCCAAGATAAATTTCTTTTACAAAAACCTGCTATGTATAACGCTAAAAAACTCCAGCAGATGGAAACAGGAAACAAGCAGCTTATTAATTTAATTGAAGGAAAATTATCCGTAAAAAAATGAAACAGTGTATGTATAAGATGCATTACAATTCTTTATAAAATCGTTTGGAAGCATAAGAATAACCATTGTTTTCATAAAACCGGTGCGCATCTATTCTGTGAATTTTACTGGTCAGTTCGATTCTGAGATAATTCTGACTTCTGCAGAAACCTTCAATAAACGCTAGAAAAGCAGCACCGGTTTTTTTATTTCTGAATGCTTCATCCACACAAAAAGAAGTCAAACGCGCTCTCGGATTGGGTTCGTGAATAAATTGTGTAAAACAAAGTTCAGCAAATGCAATCACCTGATTATTCAGCTTCGCAACAAATATGCGATAATTTTTATCCTCCGTATTTCTTTTAAGATTGTTTAACAACGTGTCCTTGGGGATGAAATGTTCCAGCTGATGTATCAGTGAAAGCAATGCATCTGCATCATTTATTGTGGCATCTGTAAATTCTAACGACATCCTGCCTTTTAAGATTTAATCAAAGTCAACCGTACCAAATTCTTTTATACCGGTCAGTTTTAGACTGATTTCCCATAATCTGCGTGAATTCTCGGAACTTATTGCTTCCATGGATGGAATGGTTGGATTTTTACGGTACCAATACAAGCCTGTTTTGCCCTGCACTTCGGGTGCTGTTGCCAGATAAACAGAAGTCTCCGCTCCTTTTTCCGGTGTGGTTAACACAAAACCAAAATTACTCATCAAAAATTTCAGCATCGGGTTGCCGCTTCTTCCAAAATTAGAGTTGATATTACCGGGATGCAGACAGTTTGCCGTAATATTCGTGTTTTTCTTTAACTGATAGGCCAGTTCTTTATTGAATAAAATATTACACAACTTCGTAAGCCCGTACTGAATCCAGGAATTGAAAAACTTCTCTGCCTGCAAATCATCCCAGCGCATGTTGGTAAAACGGTGTGCCAGAGAAGCCACATTGACCACACGGCCACTTTCAGATGCTTTCAGCAAATCCAGCAAATAATGTGTAACTAAGAAGTAGCCCAGATGATTCGTCGCAAACATCATCTCTAGTCCGTCTTCATTTACCTGACGATCACCTAAAATAACACCGGCATTATTGATAAGTACGTCTATGTGATTGTACTTCATTCTAAATGCTTTTGCAAATTTTTTGATGGATGTATGAGAACTGAAATCACACAGGAATAAATCACAGTTATTCAGTCCGGTAAGTGCGTTGATATCTTCCTGAACAGCTTTTGCTTTTTGTTCATTTCGGCAAACCAGCACCACCTGTGCACCCATCTTAGCAATCTCTGTGGCGGTTACCCTGCCAATCCCTGAATTTCCGCCTGTAATAACAACTATCTTAGTTTTCATTTATATCACTTTGTTTGCTTACGTGAAAATACAAAATCATTCTCTATCTCAGTTTTATTAAAATAAAAAGACAGTTCAAAATGAACTGTCTTTTTATTTTAATATAATTTTTAGCGAGTTTATTAAGCTGCTTCAATATCACTGAACATACCAATGAATTTCAACATCGCGCCCAAGTTGCTGATTTTGATTTTTCCCATCATCACCGCCATTTGTCTGTTTACACGACCTTCTTCCGCATCTTCAAAATCTGTTGCCAATGCTGAAATTACACAATCCGGTTCACCTGATAAACCTTCAGTAACAGTACATACACCCTCTGCAACATTTACAGTAAATTCTCCGCCTGTCTCCCCTTCCAACTGAAAATGAAAAACACCTGTTTGTCCTGCTGCTTCCTCTGCTTTTAAACGGCTTGGTAATGCCAATACGATTTCTTTTGCTGTCATTTTATTTGATTTTTAGTTTGATAATTAATTGATGACTCAAAAGTAATTTATTATTTTCAAATAACCAAATTTTTACCAAACGTTCGTTTGTTAATAACTTACAAATCACTGATATACTGATAAATATAAAATTTTAACACAAACTTTACATAAAATATTTTACCAAACGTTTAGTCAAATAGAAAGAAATTGCGTAAACTTGTTTGTCATTCTGAGCACAAAGAAGAATCGTGTTCAATAAACTATAAAGTTTAAGATATATGTCAGTCATTAAATCAAAAGTAAACACCAACTCAGCCGCATACAGAGAGAACTATCAGAAGATGCTGGCAAAAATTGATGAGTTGAATAAACACCTGAAGCAATCCTTGTTTCAGGGAGAAGAGAAGCATCTGGCAAAAGCCAAATCTCAGGGTAAATTACTGGCAAGAGAACGTATAGAAATGGTACTGGACCAAGATTCTCCTTTTTTAGAACTCTTACCATTAGCAGGTTTGGGTGTAAAAGGCGGTTTTGGTACAGGTGGCACCATGGTTGCCGGTATTGGTTTCGTTTCCGGCAAAATGTGTCTGATTACGGCCAATGTAGGTACCAATAAAGGCGGAGCGATTGACATTGCAACACTGAAAAAAGCATTGCGCATCAATGAAATCGGTAATGAGAATAATTTACCTTCCATCAATTTAGTGGAAAGTGCAGGTGCCAACTTACCCGATCAGGCGCAGGTGTTCAATTTAGGAGGTAATAACTTTAAAGAAATCACCAGACGTTCTAAAAAAGGTATTCCAACGATTTCTATTGTATTTGGTAACTCCACTGCTGGTGGCGCCTATATTCCTGGTATGTCCGATTACACGATTTTCATCAAAGGAAAAGCAAAAGTTTTTTTAGCAGGGCCTCCATTGGTAAAAATGGCGACCAATGAAATTGTGGATGATGAAACTTTAGGTGGCGCGGAAATGCATTCCAAGATTTCCGGAGTTTCAGATTATTTAGCGCAGGATGAACTCGACGGAATCCGTATCGCCAGAGAATTGATGGCTAATCTCGATTTAAAACATGAAACATCCGCTACAAGTGTTTACAAAGAACCTAATTATCCGATTGACGAACTTTTAGGCATCGTCTCCGTAGATACCAAAGTACCCTTCGATTGCCGTGAAGTAATTGCACGTTTGGTGGATGGTTCGGAGTTTCATGAGTTCAAAAAAGAATACGGAACTACTTTAATTTGCGGCTATGCCAAGATTCACGGATATCCGATAGCCATTATTGGTAATAATGGTGTATTGTTCAACGACTCAGCCAACAAAGGTGCACATTTTATACAGTTGTGTAATATGAACAATACGCCTATCCTGTTCCTGCAAAACATTACAGGCTTTATGGTGGGTAAAGAATATGAGCAAAACGGTATGATAAAAGATGGTGCAAAAATGATTAACGCGGTGTCCAACTCCGAAGTGCCGATGTTTACCTTGATGATGGGCGCATCTTACGGTGCCGGCAATTATGCGATGTGTGGCCGTGCCTACAATCCACGCTTCCTGTTCTCCTACCCTAACAGCATGATTGCCGTCATGGGTTCTGAGCAACTGGCAGGTGTAATGCAAATGGTAAGCCGTGAAGCAGCAATTAAAAGTGGGCAGCAATTCGATGAAGCACAGGCTGCACAGATGAAAGAATTCATGAAAGCAGAAATTGAAAAACAAAGCAATGCATTTTTTGCTACCGGTCAATTGTGGGATGATGGCATCATCGACCCGAGAGATACCCGACATGTATTTGGCTTGGTCTTAGCTTTAACTTATATGAATGAAGTAAAAGGAACGAACGCCTGGGGTGTTTATAGAATGTAAAATTTAACAGCAAAGAACGCAAAGTAAAAACGCAAAGTAGACAAAGATTACTTTGTTTACTTTGCGAGAAACTTAAAATTCTTTGCGGTTTAAAAATAAGATTATGAAGAGTAAAATAACCAAACTACTAGTTGCCAACCGCGGTGAAATTGCAGTGCGCATATTTAAAACCTGCCAAGAAATGGGCATAGCAACTGTAGCTGTCTTTTCCGATGCAGATGAAAATGCCTTGTTTGTAAAACTGGCAGATGAAGCCGTGCGCATCGGTGGAAAACAACCTGCAGAATCCTATCTCATCATGGATAAAATCATTGATGCCGCAAAACGAACCGATGCCAATGCCATTCATCCGGGTTATGGATTTTTATCAGAACGAACTGAATTTGCAAAGCGCTGCAATGACGAAGGCATCATTTGGGTAGGACCGCATCCACAAGCAATTGAAGTGATGGGTTCCAAGATTGGTGCTAAAAAAATCATGCAGTCGCACAATGTGCCTACCATTCCCGGCTATCAGGGCGACGACCAGAGCGAAGCAACTATCAAGGCAAAAGCCATTGAAATTGGCTTTCCCGTTTTACTGAAAGCCAGTGCAGGTGGTGGCGGAAAAGGAATGCGTATCGTACGTCAGGGAAGCGAACTAGACAAAGCCATCAACGAAGCAAAATCAGAAGCACTCTCAGGCTTCGGCGATGATACACTTTTAATAGAAAAATATTTCGATACATCACGTCACGTAGAGTTTCAGATATTCGGGGATAAACACGGAAATGCATTGCATTTGTTTGAACGCGAGTGCAGCATACAACGCCGTTATCAGAAAGTAGTAGAAGAAAGCCCTTCCCCATTCATCACAGAAGAAACCCGTAAAAAGATGGGCGAAGCAGCCGTTGCGGCCTGCAAAGCGATTCAATACGATAATGCCGGAACGGTAGAATTTATTGTGGCTCCCGACCAGTCCTTCTATTTTTTGGAAGTCAACACTCGATTACAAGTGGAACATCCGGTTACAGAAGAAGTGACGGGTTTGGATTTAGTGCGACTGCAAATTGAAGTGGCAGCAGGCAATCAGATTCCCTTCAAACAGGAAGATATACAGCAATGCGGACACTCAATAGAAGTACGTTTTTATGCGGAAGATCCTGCGAATAATTTTATGCCTGTGAATGGAAAAATACTCGACTGGATTCCATCAAAATCTGATGGATTGCGATATGATACGGGCATTGAGAGCGGCTCGGAAATTTCTACTTACTACGACCCGATGATTGCAAAAGTAATTGGCTCAGGTAAAAACAGAAACGAAGCGATTAACCGTTTAAAGAAAGGATTGCAGGAAACGGTGTGTACCGGTTTCACCACCAACAAAAATTTCCTGATTGCCATTTTGGAAAATGAAGATTTTCAGCAAGGCAAATTCGATACACATTTCCTTGATAAGGTATTTAAATACGAAGGCGAAAAATATCCGCAGGAAACATTGGATACACTGACCTGTGCGTTGATTCATTATCGATTCTTACAGCGCCAGCAGGAAAGAACCGTGGCACAGGGTGTTCCGGCCGGCTGGAGAAATAATGCGTATCAGCCGCAAAAAGAAACCTATTCATTTCATGGATTTGAATTTCCAATTTCATACGTCAGCAAAGGAAATGCACTGGAGATTTCATTTGCAGAAAAAAACTTCGCTTCCATCTGTCATCCTGAACTTGTTTCAGGATATAATAACGTTACCCTTGAAATAAACGGCATACGTCGCAACTTCTTCATTTCCCAAACCGGACATCAGTACTTTATACAGTCCGCACAGCTTGGACAAATTGTATTGAATATAGTGGACAGATTCCCGAATCCGAATGAGGAAGTCGTGAAAGGCGGTTACATTGCACCTATGCCGGGCGAAATCACTACCGTCTTGGTAAAACCAGGCGATACCGTAAAATCAGGCGATGCCTTGTTAAAAATGATTTCGATGAAAATGGAAAGCACTATAGAAGCACATACCGACGGCGAAGTGGAAGAAATATATGTTGCCGACAAACAATTCGTGGAAGCGGGAACCTTATTACTAAAAATGAAAGAATGACAATGTAATAATGAAACAATAAAGCAATGAAGCAATGACAAGTCACGTAGTGACGAAATCTTGGTAGAAAAAAATAACACACAAACATAGCCATGTAGTGGCGAAATACAATGAAATTAAAGTATCTATATATCACCTTATTAATATCTGCATTATTTTCATCGTGTGGTTATCTTGGTTTATTAAAACCTGATAAATCAATATATCCTTTAAAAGGAATCGACATATCTCATCATCAAGATAAAATAGATTGGGTTAAAGTAAAAGATGAAGTTAGTTTCGTATTTGTTAAAGCAACTGAGGGTTCAGATTTTATTGATTCAAATTTCAAATCCAATATAGATTCAATAAAAAAATATCAAATTCCATATTCAGCTTATCATTTTTTCACATTCTGTAGTTCTGGAAAAAATCAAGCGTTAAACTTAATAAATACCTTTTTAATAGATAGTAATTCATTATCACCGGTCATAGATTTAGAATTTCTTGGCAAATGCAACGAAAACAAGAAAGATGATTTTGATGTAAAAAAAGAAATAAAAGATTTTCTGGATACAATACAACAGCACTATAACAAAACTCCAATTATATATACAACCTATGAGTTTTATAACACATACTTAGTTAATGATTTTAAAGAGTATCATTATTGGATTCGAGATTTATTCAAAGAACCCAAATTAAGTGATAATAAAGATTTTGTTTTTTGGCAATATTCTAATTGCGGTAAAATTAATGGAATTAATGGAAATGTTGACATGAATGTATTTAAAGGAAATATTGAAAAATTAAAATCATTATCAAATTAACTCATCATCTAATTATCTAAATTAAAATGCTATACACACAACAAGACATCAGTAATTTCTCCGAACAATCTTTCGCCTATTTAATTGTGGAAGAAATGGAAAACGTGTTATCCATCACGCTCAACCGTCCGGATAAACGCAATGCCTTTCACATGCCATTGGCAAATGAACTGGCCTATGCTCTCGCTTACGCGCATTATACAAATGCCATCTGGGCGGTAGTGCTGAAAGCCAACGGTCCCACCTACTGTGCCGGAGCAGATTTAAAAGCCTTCGGCGGTGCAGATACTACCGAGAAACCATCCACGATTCCTATGCCAAAAGATATGGTGAAACTGGGCGATGAATTTAACGGCCTGCACAAACCATGCATCGCGCAGGTACATGCAGATGTATATGCCGGCGGTTTCCTCATGATTGGGGGTGCCACGCATGTAGTCGCAGTGGAAGATGCTAAATTCGGGCTGCCGGAAGTGAAACGCGGCATATTCCCCTTTCAGGTGATGGCAACTTTAGAGCCTTTGATGTCTGCACGACAATTACTGGATTTATGTTTGCGTGCCAAAACACTGAGCGCACAGGAAGCCAAAGAAATCGGTTTAGTATCAGCAGTTGTCAAAGCAGAAGACTTGGAAGCTACCGTGCAACAATTAGTGGATGACATCAAAGAGCAATCTCCTACCGCGATACGATTGGGATTAAAAGCCTTCCACGAAATGAAATCACTGAAGGCGGATGAAAAGCATAAATATTTGCACGCTATGCTGATGCAATGCTTAAGCAGCAAAGATGCAGCGGAAGGATTAACAGCATTCAAAGAAAAACGAAAAGCAAACTGGATAGGCGAATAAATAAACTAAAAAAATCATTCATTAACATACACTAAAATCAATCATTATGTCAAATAAAAAACTAATACTAAGCGCTGCGCTCACAGGAGCAGCAACCAACCGTTCACATTGCCCAGCAATACCATACACCCCCAAAGAACTCGGTGAAGAAGCCAAACGTGCAGTAGATGCCGGTGCGAGCATTGTACACATACACGCACGCGAAAACGACGGCACGCCAAGCTGGCGCACGGAAGTCTTTGAAGAAATAAAAG
>JADLAJ010000006.1 GCA_020848255.1 Chitinophagales bacterium | reverse complement strand
TTGCAGAGAAGTATTATGTAAAAGATGAATTTTCAGGCACAGATTACAGAAGTCATATAATGCCGGGAAAAGATATTACACTTGATTTTACTGCCTATCCGCAGGTGTTTAGCGACAGATTTCCGTTTGAAAAAGATTTGAGTATACTGGATTTATTGTTTAACACCGGAACGAGAGCAAAAGAATATATTGAGCAAATAAAGCTTAGATAACAACGTCTAATTCTACTTTCCACAAGAATTTATTTTCATCCTTGTCAAATTCCTTCTTTAACTTAACATTGATATTCAGGTTGGAGATAGACATATCAGAAACCTCTTTAGTTTTTACCTGGTAAATTTTTGCTTCCGGCTGTATACTTTCCGCTTTAATAAGGGTGGCGTTTTTCATGTTGTAATTTCTTAACTGAATGACCAGATAGTTGTACATACCATCTGCTTTTGATCGGTCATCCGTTTTTACGAAACTGCAGTTATAAAAATACCTGCCTTTGCCGTTGTTGATATATACAGATTCATACGCTCCGCGAATATTGTAATTACAATAAACTCTGTCTTTAGCATCCGGAATCTTAGTTGAATCGATGGAGTTTTTACCATTTACTTTTAACTGGGAAATGGAATAATTGATAGCATCCAGGAAATTATAATAACGATAATCAGGAACAGACCACCATGTTGGATTCATATCTAAAGTGACACGGATTCGATTGATTTCATAATACTTTTCAATGGCATTATAACGCAATACTTTAAGACTCATAGGCGTACCTACTGTTCCCTGCACTAAACCCAAAATATCACCGTACGACATTTTATGTACCGGAACTTTATCGATTTCTAAAATTACATCACCCGGTCTCAGTGTTTTTGAATTGATGTAATGATTGATTTCCAGAGATTTTACCTTAAAACGTTGTGCAGTAGAATCAAATACAGCTTGTCCGCCAATACCACCAATAGTTGTTGTCTTTGGGGTAGTTGCAGAGATAAATAAAAGGAATACTCCGGTTAAAAGAATTATGTTTCTCATCTTACTTGCACTGCAAATTTAATTCCAAAAAACATAAAATAAAAGCCTCCAATTGTTAATTGAAGGCTTTATTGTTTATTTGATTATTATTTCACAAAATTATAACTTCTTAAAAAGTCCGCCGAATGCCATCATCTGCATTAAGTCAGATACTTTAATTTTACCTGTCATAAAGGCTTCCTGCGGATTCATTTTGCCGGTTTCCACATTGATGTAGGTTTCGTCATCTGTTTCCACCAGACAGTTTGCATCACCTTGTAATCCTTTTTCTACATTCAGGTTTCCGTCTGCAATAGATACTGTGAAATTGTCGGAAGTGAATTGGAAATGCACGGTGAGGTTTTTGCCGGCCGCTTTTTCTGCTTTGAAACGATCAGGTAAGGTAGCAAAAATGTCCGCAACGGTTTTCAGTGCAGGTTTACTTTCCTCTGTTTGGGACTCAGCTCTTTCATAATTTGTGTCATCAATCACCATTTTGGCAATGATTTCACGCATAATTTCAGAGGAACCGCCACCGATGGTACCGATACGGGAATCTCTGAAGGCACGCGCCACTTTATATTCCTCCATATAGCCATAACCGCCAAAGAATTGTAAACACTGATAGGTAGCTTTATCAGCTAATTCAGTAGATAGTAATTTAGCCATAGAACTTTCTTTCACTGCATATTTTCCGTCAGCATGCATTCTGCAGGTGTGAAGTACGAAGAAACGAACGGATTCAATTTCAGCAGAGAGTTGTGCTACTCGGTGACGTAATACTTGGAATTTATTGATAGTTCTGCCAAATGCACTTCTTTCGCTCATGTATTGTAAAGAGTAGCCCAGTACCGCATCACAGCCGGAATAGCCCATGATGGAACCTGCTAAACGTTCAAGCTGTAAGCCACCCATCAGGTAGTAGAAACCTTTGCCTTCTTCGCCTAATAAGTTTTTTGCCGGCACTTTCACGTCGTCGAAATGCAATTCTGCCGTATCGGATGAATGCCAGCCTAATTTTCTCAGTTTGTTTTTGGAAATGCCGGGTGAATCTAAATCCACTACCAGTAAGCTTACGCCAGCTGCACCTGCATCCGGATTGGTTTTGCAAACGAGAATTACGAATTGACCGTAAATACCATTCGTGATGAAAGTTTTGGAGCCATTCAGAACATAATGGTCACCTTCTTTTCTTGCACGCATCTGGATATTGGCTGCGTCGCTGCCGGCGCCCGGTTCCGTGATACCGATACAGCCGATTTTGTCGCCCGCAATGGCAGGTTTAAGGTAGTTTTCTTTCAGGTAATCACTTCCATGGTGAAAGATGTACGGCGTGCTCATAAAGACCTGTACGGCAGCCGTGATAGCAAAACCGCCGGAGAATATTTTGGAAATTTCTTCCAGCATGACAACATCATAGAAAAAATCCAGTCCGCTGCCACCCAAACTTTCAGGATAGCAAAGTCCGAAGTAACCCATTTCACCGAATTTCTTCCAGAATTCGCGTGGGATTTTACCGTCCAGTTCCCACTGGTCGATATGCGGAATAGCTTCCGCTTCTAAAAACTGACGAATCGTTTTTCTGAAGGACTCGTGTTCTTCGTTAAAGTAATAAGAAAGTGCTGTACTCATATTTATTAATTTTTATTTTTTTTGATTTTACCACTAAGACACTAAGTTCACTAAGTCTTGTGTTCTATGTGTCTTAGTGGTTGTTAAGTTTTTTAAATAATGAACCGAACTGCATCATTTTTCCTAAATCACTGACCTGAATCTTACCTGACATAAATGCTTCCTGCGGATTGAGTTTGCCGGTTTCCACACCGATGTACGTTTCAGTAGAAGTTGTAAGTTTTAAGTCGTGAGACGTGAGTGTAGAATCTTGAATTTTATTGAATTTGACTTCCTGATTTTTTATTTCTATGAGATAATTCAGATTGTTTTCAAATTCAAATAAAACATTCATTTCAACCCCATCCGTTTTATCTTTTTTTAATCTGGAAGGAAGAGTAGCAAATAATTCTTCAATGCTAATATCTTGATTCCTGGCTCTTGATTCCTGAGCCTGATAATTCACATCATCAATCACCATTTTTGCGATAATCTCACACATGATTTCTGAAGAGCCGCCGCCGATAGTTCCTAAACGTGAATCACGGAAAAAGCGAGCCATTTTGTATTCTTCCATATAGCCATAACCGCCAAACATCTGCAAACACTGATACGCAACTTTATCAGATAATTCCGTGGCCAGGTATTTTACCATGGATGCTTCCTTTACACAATAGTTTTTATCGTTGTGCATTTTGCAAACATGATAAGTGAATGTCTTTACGCTTTGTATTTCTGCTGTCAATTGAGCCATCTTGTGTCTCAATACCTGAAATTTATTGATGGTTCTGCCGAAGGCTTTGCGTTCATTCATGTATTGCAGCGTGTATTCTATTGCCCACTCAGAGGATGCAATAGCACCTAATCCAAGTGTCAGTCGCTCCAGTTCAAAACGCTGCATTATATAATAAAATCCTTTGTTTTCTTCACCCAATAGATTTTCTGCCGGAACTTCTACGTTATCAAAAGCAATCTCTGCGGTATCACTGGCTTTCCAACCTAATTTCTTCAAGTTATTTCTGGATAAACCATTGGAATTACCTTCCACTAAAATCATGGAAATACCACTTGAACCGGTGGATGCTGTTTTACAGGCGACAATCATATAGTCACAAAAAACACCGTTGGTGATAAAACATTTACTTCCGTTGATGATGTATTTATCGCCTTGCCGAACGGCAGTGGTTTTGATACCAGCCACATCAGAACCTGCATGAGGTTCTGTAATGGCAAGTGCTCCGACCAGTTCTCCGGCAATTGCTTTCGGTAAATATTTTTCTTTCAGATAATCACTAGCCTCGTGTTTCAGGTGAGATAGCGACAAATAAGGATGAGCCGATATGCTGGCACCGAAACCACCGGAATTACTTTTAGAGATTTCCTCGATAAAGATGACATCGTACCAGAAATCAAGATTGGAGCCTCCGTATTTTTCTTCCTGCGTCATGCCGAAATAACCCATGTCGCCGAACTTTTTAAAGAGTTCTTTTGGTAAACGTGCATCTTCTTCCCATTGGTCAACAAATGGTACGACTTCTTTATCTAAAAATTCGCGCAGCGATTTTCGGAACAATTCATGTTCTTCGGTAAGGTAGTATGATTCTAAATTTGTCATTTTTTTATTTACTATTCTTAATTTATTTTTTGAAGATTCAATAATTCCCTTGTTTCTGAAATACTTGCAATTTCTCTGTCTAACATACGTGCTAATTTTACGCCACTTTCCACACAGTCGCCATTTGATTTTGCCATTTCGCCGTTGGGTAAATAGAAATTATCTTCTAATCCAACGCGAAAATTTCCACCCATCGTACAGGCT
>JADLAJ010000005.1 GCA_020848255.1 Chitinophagales bacterium | reverse complement strand
TAAAGAAAGAAGTGGTAAAAGATGCATTGAAATTTCTTAAAGAAGACGCTGAATTAAATTTCCATTTTTTAACGACGATGTGCGGATTACATCATCCGGAAAATCCTGCTGAAACTGAGTTTGGGTTGATGTATCAGTTGCACAACATGCCTAAAAACTGGCGCATCCGTATTAAAACGTTTATGTCCCGAGAAAAACTGGATATGCCAACCGTTACGGATGTATGGAAAACGGCCGGCTGGATGGAACGTCAGGAATTCGATTTCTTCGGATTTAATTTCGTGGGACATCCTAACCTGAAACGTATCCTGAATATGGATGAAATGAATTATTTCCCGATGCGTAAAGAATATCCTTTAGAAGATATGCAAAGGGATGATAAAAATGATAAAATGTTTGGCCGGTAAATAAACGTCATTCCGAACGCAGTGAGGAATCTGTTGAATAAAAAAATAAGATTGAGAGCATTATAATGACAAGCACAAGTTCCACATACGACGAAAAGCAGTATTCGACCTTAAATTTAGGGCCAACGCACCCGGCAACGCATGGTATTTTTCAAAATATCCTGACGATGGACGGAGAGATGATTGTGGATTCGGTTTCTACGATTGGATATATTCACCGTGCATTTGAAAAATTAGCTGAACACCGCCCTTACAATCAGATTACACCCATTACAGACCGTTTGAATTATTGTTCGTCTCCTATTAATAATATGGGATGGCACATGACAGTAGAAAAATTAATCGGAGCAGAGATTCCCAAACGCGCACAATACATGCGTGTTATCATTATGGAATTATCCCGTATTGCCGACCATATAGTATGTGATACCGTTATTGCGGTGGATACCGGTGCGATGACAGGTTTCTTACACTTGTTTCAGTACAGAGAATGGATTTACGAAATTTTTGAAGAAATATGCGGTGCACGTTTAACGACTAACATTGGTAGAATAGGCGGTATGGAAAGAGATTTCTCTCCGAAAGCCTGGGAGAAATTAGACCATTTCTTAAAGAATTTTCCAACCGGATTAAGAGAGTTTCAAAAGCTGGTGGACAGAAACAGAATCTTCATGGACAGAACCATCAATGTGGGTGGTATTACGGTAGATATGGCATTAGATTATGGTTTCACAGGCCCTAACTTGCGTGCGGCAGGTGTTGATTATGATGTTCGTGTTGCCAATCCGTATTCTTCTTACGAAGATTTTGAATTTGATATTCCTGTAGGTACCAATGGAGATACCTACGACAGATATATGGTGCGCATGGAAGAAATGTGGCAGAGTTTACGCATTATTGAACAGGCAGTGAAAAATATACCGGATGGTGCCTATCATGCAGACTTGCCGGAGTTTTATTTACCGGAAAAACAGGATGTATACAATAAAATGGAAGCCCTGATTTATCATTTCAAAATTGTAATGGGTGAAACCGCGGTACCGAAAGGGGAAGTGTATCACAGTGTGGAAGGCGGAAACGGTGAGTTAGGTTTTTATTTGGTGAGCGATGGCGGCAGACAGCCATTCCGTTTGCATTTCCGCAGACCATGCTTTATCTATTATCAGGCGTATCCGGAAATGATACGAGGCGGTATGTTGAGTGACGCAATTTTAACTATGAGTAGTATGAACGTAATTGCAGGAGAATTAGATGCATAGGTAAACGAATGTCATCCTGAACTTGTTTCAGGATCTTTTTGAACTAGAAGATATTGAATTAATGACTACGACGACAGAAATAAAATTTAGTGATTCCGCACAACAACAAGTGCAGGAAATTCTACACCAATATCCGGCAGATAAAAGCAAATCCGCTTTACTGCCTTTATTACATTTGGCTCAAGCAGAATTTGATGGTTGGTTAAGTGCTCCGGTGATGGATTATGTGGCATCTATTTTAAATATACAACCCATAGAAGTATATGAGGTAGCATCTTTCTACTCGATGTTCAATTTAAAACCTACCGGAAAATATTTGATAGAGGTTTGTCAGACAAGTTCTTGCTGGATGAATGGTTCAGAGGATATCGTCCGATATCTGGAAAGAACCATACAGGCAGAAACGGGACAGATTTCTCCGGATGGTATGTTTCAGATTAAAACAGTAGAATGTCTGGGTTCATGCGGTACAGCACCCATGTTCCAGATTGGAGATAAATACTATGAAAATCTGACATTTGAAAAAATCGATACGATTTTAGACGACTTAAGAAAAGAAAACAAACGAAGCAGATACGTATAAGATGAGCAAGAAATTATTACTTACATACGACCATATACCGGGTATCAACACATTGGAAGTTTATCGTCAAAACAATGGCTATAAGTCATTGGAGAAAGCGCTGAAAACCATGAAGCCGGATGATATCGTGGAGGAAGTAAAAAAATCAGGCTTGCGTGGTCGTGGTGGTGCAGGTTTCCCTACCGGTATGAAATGGAGTTTTCTCGCAAAACCCGAAGGTGTTCCGCGTCATTTGGTGTGTAATGCGGATGAATCAGAACCGGGTACATTCAAAGACAGGTATTTAATGGAACGCATTCCTCATTTATTGATAGAAGGAATGATTGTTTCGAGTTTTGCACTTGGAGCAAACACTTCTTATATATATGTGCGTGGTGAGTATTTCTACATCATCAAGATTTTGCAAAATGCTATCAAAGAAGCGTACGCAGCAGGTTTGTTAGGTAAAAATATTTTAGGTTCAGGTTATGATCTGGATTTATATGTACAACCGGGCGGAGGAGCTTATATCTGCGGTGAAGAAACAGCATTGCTGGAATCTCTCGAAGGTAAAAGAGGCAATCCTAGACTGAAACCGCCATTCCCGGCAGTAGCTGGTTTATGGGGACGACCAACAGTAGTAAATAATGTGGAAACCATTGCAGCAGTAGTGCCGATTGTCAACTTTGGCGGAGATGAATATGCTAAAATCGGTATCGGAAAATCAACCGGTACAAAATTGATTTCTGCCTCCGGTCATATCAATAAACCGGGTGTTTACGAAATTGAATTAGGTGTTCCGGTAGAGGAATTTATTTACAGCGATGAATATTGCGGTGGTATCCGCAACGGAAAAAAACTGAAAGCAGTGGTTG
This sequence comes from Chitinophagales bacterium, assembly GCA_020848255.1. Classification (GTDB taxonomy): domain Bacteria; phylum Bacteroidota; class Bacteroidia; order Chitinophagales; family JADIYW01; genus JADJSS01. The sequence goes on along the minus strand of JADLAJ010000005.1, from coordinate 33,495 downwards.
CCGGTGGTTCTTCTGTTCCGATTTTGCCAACGGAGTTAATCCTGACAACAGCTAAGGGTGAACCGCGTTTAATGAGCTACGAGTCCTTAAGTGACGGTGGTTTTGCAACCGGTACCATGTTGGGTTCCGGAGGATTTATCGCTATGGATGAAGATACATCCATTGTGAAAAATCTATTCACGTTTGCACGTTTCTACCATCATGAGAGTTGCGGACAATGCTCGCCGTGCCGTGAAGGAACAGGCTGGATGGAAAAAATTCTTAAGAAATTTATTGATGGTAAAGCAACCATGAGTGATATTGATTTATTGTGGGATGTGCAGTCGAAGATTGAAGGAAAAACGATTTGTCCGCTGGGTGAAGCAGCTGCCTGGCCGGTAGCCGCGGCCATCCGTCATTTCAGACATGAGTTTGAAGAGTATGTGAAAAATCCGCAATCCATTCATGATGTAAAACACTATTTCAGATTAAATAACTTAGTAGAAGCATAATGGCAAAGGTAACCATAGACGATATAACGATTGACGTTCCTGACGGCACCAGTATTCTGGCAGCGGCAAGAATGATTGATGAGCAGCATGGTACAAATATTGCACCTCCGACGATGTGCTATTATTCCAAACTGAAAACCACCGGTGGTTATTGCAGAACATGCATTGTTACGGTAGAAAAAGGTTCGGAGAAAGATCCGCGTCCGATGCCAAAGCCGGTACCAAGCTGCAGAACAAATGTGATGGACGGTATGGTGGTACGCAATACCACTTCGCCTGAATTACTGGAAGCAAGAGCAGGAGTAGTAGAGTTTTTACTTATCAACCATCCGCTGGATTGTCCCGTGTGTGATCAGGCTGGCGAGTGTCATTTGCAGGATTTAGGTTATGAAAACGGAAAAGAAGGTACCCGCTACGAATTTCAACGAAGAGAATTTGAACCAATCGATATTGGTGATAAGATAAAATTACACATGAACCGCTGCATTCTATGCTACAGATGTGTGAAGACGTGTGAGCAGATTACAGATGGTCGTGTGCACGGTGTTATCAATCGCGGCGACCATGCGGAAATTTCCACCTATATACAAAATGCCATTGATAACGATTTCTCCGGAAACGTAATTGATGTATGTCCGGTAGGTGCCTTAACAGACAGAACCTTCCGTTTCAAAAGCCGTGTGTGGTTTACTAATCCGGTGGATGCACATAGAGATTGTAATAATGAAAAGTGTTCCGGCAAAACTCGTTTATGGATGAAAGGAGATGATGTGTTGCGTGTTACGGCTCGTAAAGACCGTTGGGGAGAAGTGGAGGAATTCATCTGTAACAGCTGCCGCTTCGACCATAAAAAAACAAGCGACTGGACGATAGAAGGACCTAGTAAAATCAGTCACCATTCTGTGATTTCTCAGAACCATAATGAATTAAGGAAATTGCAGTTAGGGATACATAAGCAAATTAAAAAATTAGACGGAACCAAAATAGATTTAGGCGAAGGTGCTTTGAATCCAAATAATATTGATAAGTAATGCTGACATTCATTATATATAAATCCATTTTAGTACTGATAGTATTCTTAATTTCATTAGGCGTGGCGGCATATGCAACGTATGGTGAAAGAAAAGTAGCTGCGTTTATGCAGGATAGAATCGGACCGGACAGAGCTGGTCCTTTCGGTATTTTTCAACCACTGGCAGATGGTTTGAAGATGTTCATGAAAGAAGAAATTATACCAACGGTTTCTAATAAATTTTTATTTATTCTCGGACCAAGTTTAGCCATGCTGACAGCTTTAATGGCTGGTGTAGTGGTTCCCTGGGGCGGCAAATTAGCTATTGGAGATCATTTTTATCCATTGCAGATTACAGATATCAATATCGGTATCTTATATGTTTTTGGTGTAGTATCTTTCGGCGTGTATGGTATTATGATTGGCGGCTGGGCATCGAACAATAAATATTCATTATTGGGTGCATTGCGTGCTTCTTCTCAAATGATTAGCTATGAAATAGCCATGGGATTAGCCATTGTTGCCCTGGTAATGAAAACAGGAACTTTGAGTTTAGGCGAAATGGTAGCGCAGCAAGGCACCGGTGGATGGTGGAATATCGTTTATCAGCCACTCGGCTTTCTAATCTTTTTAATCTGTGCATTTGCAGAAACAAACCGCGCACCGTTTGACTTGCCGGAATGTGAAACAGAATTAGTAGGCGGATACCATACGGAATATTCTTCCATGAAACTGGGTTTCTATTTGTTCGCGGAATACATTAATATTTTCATTTCCTCCGCTGTAATATCCACTTTATATTTTGGCGGATTTAATTTACCGTTCCAGTCGCATATTCCGTTAGACGGCAACTGGCTGGTAATAGCACAAACAGCATTTTTCTTTGGAAAAGTTATTTTCTTTATCTTCTTCTTTATGTGGGTGAGATGGACGATTCCAAGATTCAGATATGACCAGTTAATGAATTTAGGCTGGAAAATTTTAATTCCTTTAGCCATCTTCAATATCCTGGCAACAGGTGTATTGATGTATGCATTGGGAAAAGTATAATTGTCAATTGTAAACTATGCAATTAACCAACAGAAAAAAAGTAGTCGTAAAGAAAGAGATGTCTCTTGCAGAGAAACTCTATTTGCCAGCCATCACGAATGGTATGGTGATAACGATGAAACACTTTTTTAAGAAAGGTGCTACCGTCCGATATCCTGAAGTGAAACGGGAAATATCCGAAACGTATCGCGGGCAGCATGTATTAAAGCGCGATGAACAAGGTGCCGAGCGCTGCACGGCTTGTGGCTTATGTGCAGTAGCTTGTCCGGCAGAGGCAATCACGATGGAAGCGGCGGAACGTAAAAAAGGTGAAGAAACTTTATACAGAGAGGAGAAATACGCTGCGGTATATGAAATCAATATGTTGCGTTGTATTTTCTGCGGATTATGTGAAGAGGCTTGTCCGAAAGAAGCCATTTTTCTCACAGACAGAATTGTACCGACAGATTTGAAACGTGACGAATTTGTTTATGGTAAAGATAAACTGGTAGAAGATATTAATCATCGTATCGATTTATCCGGAAGACAAACAAAAGAAGTGTTGGAGTTTAAAAAGGACAAAACAAAAGCACACAATCAAACGTGGGCGGACAAACAAAAGTTATTAAAAGAGAATAAACATCATTAAACAGTAATCACAAAATGCTTTTATCACAATATTTATTTTTCTTCTTATCATTTGTCGCTGTTTTAAGCGCGCTAATGGTTATATTGGATAAAAATCCGGTGCATTCCGTATTGTTTTTAATCGTTACCTTCTTTGCTATTGCGGGACATTATTTATTGCTGAACGCACAGTTTCTGGCAGTGACACATATTATAGTGTATGCAGGTGCCATCATGGTATTGTTTTTATATGTCATCATGATGTTGAATTTGAATAAAGAAATCGAACCGCATAAAAAGAACATTCCAAAAGTTGCTGCTGTAATTTCTGCAGGTGTACTGATGATGTGTTTAGTGGCTTTATTGAAAGGTGCGGAAGTGCAAATGCTGCCGGCAGCACGAAACAGCAATATCGGGTTAGTGGATAGTTTGGGAAAAGTATTGTTCAAAGAGTATATGCTGCCGTTTGAAGTTTCATCTGTATTGTTTTTAGCAGCAATGGTGGGTGCGGTATTTTTAAGTAAAAAAGAAATACATTAACAGGAAGAGTATGAAAGATGTAATAATAGGCATTCCGATTCAATGGTACATTTATTTAAGTGTAGCCTTGTTTTGCATAGGTGTGTTAGGTGTTTTATTCAGAAGAAATGCCATCATCATTTTTATGTGTGTGGAATTGATGCTGAATGCGGTAAATTTACTGATGGTGGCTTTCTCCAGATATTTTGGTGATACCAGCGGACAAGTATTTGTATTTTTTGTAATGGTGGTAGCCGCGGCAGAAGTAGCCGTTGGTCTTGCTATATTAATGATGATATTCAGGAATACCAAGTCCACGGATATTGATACCCTGAACAGATTAAAATGGTAACCATAAATCAGAAATGATGAAAAAAATTGGATTATATATAGCGGTGTTACTTGCCTTGTCTTCTTGCGTAACCAAGAAGAAATTTCAGGCAACACAAACCGAAAAAGATAAAATAGAAATGGCCTTGCGCCAGACGACTTCTGATTTGGCAGAATGCGAAAAAAGATTTGCAACAAAATCAAGTAACTTCGATGCACTTTCTGCAGAACTGGAAAAAGCAAAAGCAAAAATTGAGGAGCTAACAAAGGAAGTGGATTTTCAAAAAACATCTAATGTGAAATTGCTGGATCAGTTAACGAATTTATCCGTTATCAGTAAAGAAGGTGCGGCAAGTATCCGACAATCATTGGAAACCATAGATAAACAAAGCAGAGATATCAGTTTGCTGAATTCACAGATACGTTCTAAGGATTCCTTAAACCTGGTGCTGGTGCTGAATCTGAAACGTTCACTGACAGATGTAAACGATACGGATGTAAACGTAAAAGTAGATAAAGGTGTAGTGTTGATTTCCTTATCAGATAACATGTTATATAAATCAGGCAGTTCGGAAATTTCCACTCGTGCAAATTCTGTTCTTGAAAAAATTGCTAAAGTAATCAACGATTATAAAACATTTGATGTGCTGATTGAAGGAAATACGGATAACGTGCCGATTGCTACCAGTTGTTTAATCGATAACTGGGACTTAAGTGTGAAAAGAGCAACATCTATAGCGCGTGTTTTACAGAAAAATTATGGTGTGGACCCATCGAGAATTATTGCAGGCGGCCGTTCTGAATACAATGCAAAAGTACCGAATGATACGAAAGCAAATAAATCGATTAACAGACGCACAGAAATTATCATCATGCCGAAACTGGATGAGTTTTTTAAATTGTTAGAAATTAAAAATTAAAATAAACAGTGGAACAACTAGTATACCTTATTCCTTTATTTCCGCTGGTGAGTTTCATCATCATTGCATTATTTGGTAAAAACTTATCAAAGAGTATTACTACGTTCTTAGCACCCGGAAGTATTCTGGCATCTTTCGTCGTTGCCCTGCTAATTTTTGGTGCACAGCTTTCCAATAATCACGCAGTTACTGTTTCTTTGTTGTCCTGGTTCCACGTGGGTAATTTCAATGCAGAGTTTTCATTCTTAGTAGATTCCTTATCGATCATATTCACGTTGGTTATAACCGGAGTCGGATTTTTAATTCACGTATACTCCACCGGCTACATGCACGACGAAAAAGATTACAACAGATATTTTTCTTATCTGAATCTGTTCGTCTTTTTCATGTTGTTGCTGGTATTAGGGGATAATTTCTTACTGATGTTTGTGGGATGGGAAGGTGTTGGTTTGTGTTCTTATTTGTTAATTGGATTCTGGTTTAGAAATATCAATTATTCAAATGCGGCGAACAAAGCATTCATCATGAACCGTATCGGTGACTTAGGGTTTTTACTCGGAATTATCTTAACGTTCGGCGTTTTCGGAAGCATAAACTATAATGAGGTTTTTACACAAATAGGCACTATAGTAGTAGATGGTAAATTAATTACCTGGATAACCTTGTTATTATTTATCGGTGCTATGGGTAAATCCGCACAGATTCCATTGTATACCTGGTTGCCCGATGCTATGGCGGGGCCGACACCAGTGTCAGCCTTGATTCACGCAGCAACTATGGTAACAGCCGGTATTTATATGGTAGCAAGATGCGGCGTGTTATTTTCTATGTCAGAGTTCACGATGCATCTGATTTCTATTATTGGAATTTCTACAGCATTGTTAGCAGCATCGATTGCGCTGTTCCAAAATGATATTAAAAAAGTATTGGCTTATTCTACCGTTTCACAATTGGGTTTAATCTTTTGTGCATTGGGGGTAGGTGCTTTTTCTGCAGGTGTATTCCACGTGGTTACACATGCTTTCTTCAAAGCCTTATTGTTCCTTGGCGCAGGCAGTGTTATTCACGGCATGAGCGGCGATCAGGATATCCGAAACATGGGTGGACTGAAAAGTAAAATGCCGGTGACCTATATCACGTTCTTTATTGCAACGATTGCCATTTCAGGAATTCCACCGTTTGCAGGTTTCTTCTCTAAAGACCAGATGCTGGCAGAAATCTTTGTACATAATAAAGTATTGTTTGTACTGGCAGTAGCGGTTTCTTTAATGACAGCATTTTATATGTTCCGTTTGTTATTCCTGACTTTCTTCGGAGAGTTCAGAGGAAACGATATTCAAAAAAATCATGTGCACGAATCTCCGAAAAGCATGACCGTTCCCTTGATGATATTAGCAGTATTGTCAGTGTTAGGCGGTTTCATAGGATTCCCTCATGAGTTAGGGCACACATTGGGTATTCACCACTGGTTAGATGCTTTCTTAGCTACTTCTGTAAAAATGAAAGCCACGGAAATGACATTGAACACAGAGTTGATTTTAATGGCAATCACCATTATTCTGATTCTGGTGATGATTGTGTTGGCACGAACCATTTTCTTATCGAATAAATCTGTTCCGAAAAGTGATGATGAGGCAATGCCTTTATGGAAAGAAGTTATTTACTACAAGTATTATATCGACGAAATTTATGAAGCAATTATTGTGAAACCGCTTAACAGAATTTCAGGATTGTTGTATCATTATATAGAACGCTCCGGAATTGACGCGATGGTGAATGGTATTGGTGCTTCTGTAGTCAACTGGAGTCAGTTGCTGCGTCTTACACAAACCGGTGGGTTAGGCTTTTATGTAGGTGCAATGGTGGTAAGTATTATAGTATTGATAATATTAATGTTTGTAAAAATATAAGCTATGATGGTAATCTTTTTATTGACGATGCTGGTAGTGTTAATCCCTGCCCTGAACGTCTTGAATGCAAGATCAGTACAGCGTATAGCCTTGTTTATCGGGGCAACACAAATTGCTTTACTTGCATTTGCCGGTAAAATTGATAATCAGTTGTCTGATATTTTAGTGAACGGATTTAATCATGTCGTTTCATTTTCATACCAGACCTTGATAGAGAAAATTGTTTGTTTATTTATAGTGTAAGATTTAGAAATTAGAATTTATCCATGTTAGTATTTCTGTTGCTCATATTGCCTGTTGTTTTTGTTTTGTTGACATTAATCTTTAATGACAAACAAGCAAAAAATATTGCGTTGCTTGGCTCATTAGCAACTTTAGGGGTTGGTCTGTATGCATTTTATCAGTTTAATCTGAATCCCGCATGCAGCTGTTTTGTTTATCATACCGAATGGATTAAAGCGCTGAATGCGGATTTTTACATTAAGATAGATGGTATTGATATCATTCTGGTGTTGCTCACCGTTTTATTGGTTCCATTTATTATACAAAGCACGGCAGGCCGGGATATAAAAAATCCGAAAGCTTATTTTAGTTTGATATTAGCTATGCAAAGTGCGTTGCTGGGAGTTTTCTTAGCAAAAGATGCCTTGTTGTTTTATATTTTCTGGGAACTGGCTTTAATTCCGATTTACCTGATTTCTTTAATCTGGGGTGGAGAGGGCAGACAAAAAATCACATTCAAGTTTTTTATTTATACGCTGTTTGGAAGTTTATTTATGCTGCTTGCCATTATCTTTATCTGGATACATAATCCGTCAAGAAACTTCAATATCTACGACTTTTACAAAGCAGGAGCCTTACTATCCGCAAAACAACAGATGTTTGTATTTATTGCATTCTATCTGGCGTTTGCAATTAAAATTCCAATCTTTCCTTTGCACACTTGGCAGCCGGATACTTACGTAAACGCACCAACGCAGGGAACGATGTTATTGTCCGGTATCATGCTGAAAATGGGAGCATTTGCATTAATCGTATGGTTAATTCCAATTGTTCCGCTGGGATGGCAATTAGCTTCCAAATATGTAATCATACTAAGTGTTATAAGTGTGGTATATGGTTCTTTGATGGCATTGACTCAGCAGGATTTCAAACGCATGCTTGCTTATTCTTCTTTAGGTCACGTGGGTTTAATTGCCGCCGGAATCTTTGCCTTTAATTTGCAGGGTATTCAAGGCTCTTTATATCAGATGTTGTCACACGGTATTAACGTGGTGGCTTTATTCTTTGTATGTGATATCATCCTGAACAGAATGAAAACAGATACGATGCAGAAATTAGGAGGTATCCGAAATGTATCACGTGTGTTCAGTGTTTTATTCCTGATTGCATTATTAGGAAGTGTGGCAATGCCTTTAACGAATGGTTTTGTCGGTGAATTCTTACTGATTCACGGCGTATTTCAATACAACACAATAATGGCTGTATTTGCAGGCTTAACGGTGATACTGGGAGCATTATATATGCTGCGTGCCTATCAGAGTATGATGCACGGGGAGGTAAATGCATTAACGGAAACATTCGGAGAGATTACAACAAATGAAAAAATAGTGCTGGGAGGTTTAGCGGTATTGGTTATTTTCTTCGGATTATTCCCGAATATCATATTGCACGTTTCGGAAGAACCGGTGAAACAATTAATAGAACACGTACAAAACGCTACAGTGTTGGTGAAGCGTTAAAATAATAAGTAATGATACCTCGGAGGTGTCAATTTGAAAAGAAGATATGAAAGAATTATTATTATTATCAGGTTTAGGCATTTTGTCGTTAATAGCAGAAATATTAAACGTTCGCAAATTAATATATCCGCTGGTAATTATCGGATTGTTTCTGAATATCGGTTTTTGTGTAAGTGATTTTGGCCACAATGAAGCTATTTACGGAATGATGGTGCTGGATAAAATTCCATTAGCATTCACCATACTGTTTTCTTTCATCGCAATTCTATGGTTTACCATGGCAAAAAATTACTTTAAAGACGAAACGAATTTATCCGATCATTTTTCATTGGTATTATTTTCATTGGTAGGTGTGTTTATATTGACATCCTACACGCATTTAGTAATGTTGTTTTTAGGCGTGGAAATTTTATCTATACCCGTGTATGTGCTTGCCGGAAGCGATAAAAGAAATTTGTATTCTAACGAAGCAGCTTTTAAATATTTTTTACTGGGAGCATTCGCCAGCGGTTTCCTGTTGTTGGGAATCACCTTTGTGTACGGTGCATTGGGCAGTTTTAATGTGGTTCAAATAGCATCTTCCGCGATGTCTCCTTATGGCATCAGTCAGCAATTATTAATAGTTGGTTTTTTATTAATCTTGTTTGCGATGGCATTTAAGATGTCAGCTGTGCCATTTCACTTCTGGGCACCGGATGTATACACAGGTGCGCCAACCGTCATCACTGCATACATGTCTACGATTGTAAAAATCGGAGCAATTGCAGGTTTCTACAGGTTGTTCAGTGTGGTTTTATCTTTTTATACGCATTATAATTTTGTTCTGCTGCTGATGGCAGTATTAACAATTGCTGTCGGAAATATTATTGCAGCATCACAATCCAATGTAAAGCGTTTACTGGCATATTCCAGTATCGGTCATGCAGGATTTATCATATTAGGTATTTGTGTTTTAAGTGCATCGACACCTTATGTAATCTGGTATTATCTGCTGGCTTATTCGCTGGCGAGTATCGCTTCTTTCTGGGTATTGATGCTTGTGTCAAAACAAAAAGACGATGAAGATATTTCGGCATTCAACGGACTGGTAAAACGTAGTCCTGTTTTAGCCGGTACCATGATTATTGCCTTGTTGTCAATGGCAGGTATTCCGCCTTTGGCAGGTTTTTTTGCTAAATATTTCATTCTGTTAAACGTAATAGAAAAAGGATATATACTGATTGCAATCATTGCTATTCTGGCTTCTTTAATCGGTGTGTACTATTACTTTAAATTGATTATCGCTATGTTCTCAGGAACATCAGAAGAAAGTGCAGCAATAGAAGTTCCACTATTTACAAAACTGGTGCTGATCTTAATCTCAGTAATTCTGATTGTGGTGGGTGTATTACCTGATTTTATTCTAGGTCTAATATTCAGATAAAAATTTAATATGGAATTCAAAAACTTATTGTGGGAAATTACAGATAATATTCTCCTCCTTACTATTAATCGTGCGGATAAACTGAATGCACTGAATGGCGAAACGATTCTCGAAATTCAGGCTGCATTTATAGAAGCAAAGAAAACTGCCGGACTGAAAGGAATTATTGTTACAGGTGCCGGAGAAAAAGCATTTGTAGCCGGTGCCGATATTTCAGAATTCCAGGCGTTGGATATGCAGCAGGCAAAAGCACTCGCACAGCGCGGACATGATATTTTCTTTTTGATAGAACATATGCAGATTCCTGTTATTGCAGTGGTGAATGGTTTTGCTTTAGGCGGCGGCTGCGAATTATCCATGGCTTGCCATATGCGCGTTGCAACGGCTAATGCGAAGTTCGGACAACCCGAAGTTAATCTGGGAATTATTGCAGGATATGGCGGTACACAACGCTTGATTCAATATATCGGAAAATCAAAAGCACTGGAATTGCATTTAACTGCCGACATGATTGACGCACAAACCGCTTTGAATCTCGGCTTGCTTAATTATATAGAAGCGGATAAAACGACAGCTTTAGAAAAAGCAAAAACCATTATTAATAAAATTGCCACCAAAGGGCCGGTAGCCGTTGCCAAAGTAATTGAATGTACTAATGCTTATTACAAAGATGGTGTGGACGGATTTGATTTTGAAGTAAATGCTTTTGCTTCTTTATTTCATACGGAAGATGTAAAAGAAGGTGTAAGCGCCTTTTTAGAAAAACGCAAACCGGAATTTAAAGGGAAATAGAAATCAGGTGTCAGTAGTAAGGACTAAGTCGTGAGTGTTTTTTGTGAGATGGAGAAAAGGAGCGTGTTGAACACTATCACGATATATCTGTGTAATTATTGCTGATTTTGAGATAGATTATAAAACAAAAATACTTAATACTTACTACTTAACACTTAATACTTTTTTATGCAATACAGAATAGAAAAAGACACCATGGGAAAAGTGAACGTGCCGATTGATGCCTATTACGGCGCACAAACACAACGTTCAATTGAAAACTTTCAGATTGCGCAGGACATCAACAAGATGCCGAAAGAAATTATCCGTGCATTCGCCTATCTGAAAAAAGCAGCAGCTATTACCAATTATAAAGCAAAAGTTTTAGAGAAATCTAAATCTGATATTATTGGAAAAGTATGTGATGAAATTTTAGCAGGCAAGCTGGATGATCAGTTTCCATTGGTAGTTTGGCAAACAGGTTCGGGCACGCAATCCAACATGAATTGCAATGAAGTGATCGCTTATCGCGGTCATGTTTTGTTAGGAGGAAAATTAACCGACGAAAAAAAACTCATCAATCCGAATGATGATGTAAATAAATCACAATCATCCAATGATACATTTCCAACTGCGATGCACATTGCGGCGTATGCTATCCTGATTGAAAAAACCATTCCGGGAATCAAAAAATTAAGAAATACACTGGCGAAAAAATCTAAAGAGTTTTCTAAAATTGTAAAGATTGGCCGTACACATTTCATGGACGCAACGCCTTTAACCTTAGGGCAGGAATTTTCCGGGTATGTTTCTCAGTTAGATCACGGTTTAAGAGCTATCGATAATTCTCTCGCACATTTGAGTGAACTGGCACTGGGCGGCACTGCTGTAGGTACCGGTATCAATACTCCGAAAGGATATGCAAAAAACGTGGCAAAAGAAATTGCTAACTTAACCGGCTTACCATTTGTTACAGCAGAAAATAAATTTGAATCCCTGGCGGCACACGATGCGATTGTGGAAGCGCACGGAGCTTTGAAAACAGTAGCCGTTTCTTTAATGAAAATCGGAAACGATATTCGTATGTTATCATCAGGCCCGCGATGTGGTATTGGTGAAATTCACATTCCGGATAATGAACCGGGTTCTTCCATCATGCCGGGAAAAGTGAACCCTACGCAATGTGAGGCAATGACGATGGTAGCTGCACAGGTGTTGGGTAATGATGTAGCCATAAACATTGGCGGCAGCAACGGACATTTCGAGTTGAACGTGTTCAAGCCGGTGATGATTTATAACTTCCTGCACAGTGCAAGATTAATCGGTGATGTGTGCGTGTCGTTCAACGATAAATGTGCTACAGGTATTGAACCCTTATTAGGTAATATTAAAAAAAATCTCGAAAATTCACTGATGCTGGTGACGGCCTTGAATACGAAAATCGGATATTATAAAGCGGCGGAAATTGCACAGACAGCTCATAAAAATGGTGCAACACTGAAAGAAACCGCCATTAAATTAGGCTACGTAACCGCTAAACAATTTGACGAATGGGTAAAACCGGAAGACATGATTGGCGGGTTGAAATAAGAATAGTTTTTTGTAAATTTATAGGATTAAGCCATCACTTCTGTGATGGCTTTTCTTTTAAATAGAAAAATGATATGGCAAAAATAGTAGTTGACTTACACGATTGTTTTGATAACGGGGCTAAAATAGATGCTGCGTTGAATAATGCTATTGATGAAGCCGTTTCTACAGGAACAAAACTGGTAGAAATCATTCCGGGAAAAGGAAGCGGTCAGCTGAAAAAATCAGTGTTACGCTTTTTAGAACAAAAACATATCAAACAACAATACCACCGCATAGAAAAAGACAGCAAAAACTTCGGAAGGCTATTTGTGCATTTTAAATTCTGAAACGGATGTGAATAAATACACTTGCATCGTATTCTTATTATATTTACATTTAATAAAAAATAAATACAATGGAACCATTAGATCAGGATGTACGCAACCAGTTTTCATTAGAGAATGCGCTGGTGCAACAACAGGAATTTATCACCAAAGTATACGGATGGATGTCTGTTGCGTTGGTGATTACAGGTATTGTCGCTTATCTGACAGCAACATCGCCGGCAATATTGCAGTTCATTTTCGGTATACCTTATATGTTCATGGGGTTACTGATTGGTGAAGTCTTACTGGTAATCGGACTAACTTCTATGATTAATAAAATGAGTGCCGCCACCGCTACATTTATTTTTGTGTTGTATTCTGTCATAAACGGATTAACCTTGTCCGTTATATTTTTGGTATATACGCAGGGTTCTATTTCACTTACCTTTTTTGTGACAGCCATCACATTTGGTACTATGAGCGCTTATGGATATTTTACTAAAAAAGACCTGACAACCTGGGGTAATTTATTAATGATGGCACTGGTTGGTCTGGTGATAGCATCTGTGGTAAACCTGTTTATGAAAAATGAAATTCTGTACTGGGTGACTACGTATGCAGGAATTTTAATTTTTGTAGGATTAACAGCATACGACACGCAGAAAATTAAGAATATGAATATGGCGGGTGTCGATGGTGAAACGTCAAGGAAAGGTGCCATAATGGGCGCACTTACCTTATACCTCGACTTTATAAATTTATTTTTATTATTGCTGCGTTTGTTTGGCAGAAGAAAATAGGCAAATGCATTTTTAAATATAAAGGCCTGATAAATTTTATCAGGCCTTTTTTTATTCTTCAATCAACTTTATATCTATATTCTCCGTGCCGGCAATGCCTTCTACAGAACCGGAAATATGCGAGGCATTCAACAAAATTTTATCTAATTGTTTTTCACGTGCCTTCCAGAGTTTTTCCATTTGTGAACGTTCTGTATCAATAGAATGACGCATCGCTAAGAAGCCTTCGCGCACCGCTTTCCACTGTTCTCCGAATTCATTGCTCGTAAGGTAGTCATACAGTAAATGCATTTTATCGCCTTTATTTTCCTGCGATTTGGAAACAGCAAACACTTTTAATATGGAGCTGCGCAATACATGCGCCAGTGCCCGCACTTCGTTATAGGTACAAATCCAGATGCCGTTTTTCTCTCCGAACTGTTCCATGTCTTTCGGCATAGTTTGCGTAACAATGATAGCAATATCCGCATTCTGCGCGCGCATATCTGTTTTTAATTTTTCTATCCATTCATTGGAAAAAGCCTGTGTGCGTTTGCTTTCGTAAATAATTTTCCCACACGGCTGCCCGAAATTGTTGCGCACGGTTTGTATGCAATCCGCACCGCGCACACCTTTGCCCACTTCTTCAATCAGGTCAAAAGGAAAGGCTTCTTTCAACAATCCTTCCAGTGCAAGCTCCATGCTTTCTCCCTGTAATTGCATAGAGCCTTGTTCGGCTTTACGCTTCATTTCGTCAATCAGCTTAGTCTGCTGTTCTTCCCTTAATTTAAATTCCTTTCTGAGGAGTTCTATCTCGGAATCTTTTTCCTGTTTTATTTTTATTTCCAATTCTTCTTTCAGCGACTTCTTCTGTTCCTGTAATTTAAGTTCGAAATTCTTCCGGTCTTCTTCCAGTGCTTCTTCTTTCTTTAATAATTCTAAACGCTGATTTTTTAACGCCTGGTTTTCTTCCTTACGAGCGGCATTTTCTTCTTCCAGCTTTTTGATGCTTAATTCAAATTCTTCTTTTGCTTTTTGATTGGCTTTTTCCGTTTCTTCTTTTGCTATTCTTTGGCGGTCTGCTTCCAGTCTTAATTTATATTCTTCCTGCGCGCGGATTCTTTTCTCTTCAAATTCTTTTTCTTTCGCCAGTAATTCATTTTCCTTCAGGCGCATTTTTTCATTAATACGTTCTTCCGCCTGATGATTTAAAACTTCATCAATATCAATCTGTGTTCCGCAGTTCGGGCATTTTATTTTATTCTCACTCATACTCAAAAATTAGTCCCTTAGGAATTTAGCCTTAAAAATACAATAATTCCGATTAACCAACTTAGCGTTAGCAAAATCATATAGGGTAAAAAGGAGAAGTCTTTTATTTTATGCCGGAATAATAACATAGCTATCCAGCCACTCGGAAACCCGCCGGTAAAGGAAAGCAGTAAGAGTGTTTTTTCGGGTATTCGCCACGAATGTGTGGAAGCTTTGGCTTTATCAAGGCCAAATACAATGAATGTCAGTAGGTTAATGAGCAGGAGATATACACAAAGGAGCTTTCCAATAGTCATTTATTGTTAACTTTTATCCGTTAATTTAATGATAAACAAACACAATTTCATTTAAATTTGCTTCCGATTTTTTCGGAACACTTTTGTCGTATTTAAATTGCAAGCAGTAAAAGTAAAATAATGGCTGATAAACAAGATCACGGTTTACACAAACTTTCCGCCGCAGGCGTTCTTATTACCTTAGGAATTATTTTTGGTGATATCGGTACTTCTCCAATATACGTATTGAAGGCGATTATGAATATGGCGACGGGCGGAAATCATGCCATTACGGATGATCTGATTTTAGGCGGTGTTTCCTGTGTGTTCTGGACCTTAACCATTATTGTTACCATTAAGTATGTAATTCTTGCGCTGAACGCGGATAATAAAGGGGAAGGCGGGATTTTCGCCTTGTATGCCATTGTTCGTCGGTATAAAGCTAAGTGGACGATTATTCCGGCGCTGATTGGTTGCGCATCACTGATGGCAGACGGATTTATTACTCCACCAATTTCTATATCATCAGCTATTGAAGGCTTGAATATCTTATACCCCAACATACAAACAGTACCGATAGTGATTGCCATTCTGATTGGTATTTTTATGGCACAACAATTTGGTACTAATAAAATTGGAAACGCATTTGGACCTATAATGCTTGTCTGGTTTACCATGATTGGCGTTTTAGGCTTTACACAAATACTCAAATACCCTCAGGTATTTAAAGCTTTGAATCCGATGTATGCGATAAATCTGGTGATACATTATCCGGGTGGAATATGGTTCTTAGGTGCCGTATTCTTATGCAGTACAGGAGGAGAGGCTTTATATTCTGATTTAGGCCACTGCGGAAAACAAAATATCCGTGTCAGCTGGACATTTGTTAAAATAGCATTGTTATTAAGTTATTTCGGACAGGCGGCATTTATTATCAATAACAAAGGAATGGATTTTGACAAAATTTCACCTTTCTATGCGGTGATGCCCGACTGGTTTTTGAAGGTTGGTATCGGTATTGCAACCTTAGCAACTATCATTGCATCACAGGCATTAATCAGCGGTTGTTTTACATTGGTGAATGAGGCGATGAAACTGAAACTCTGGCCAAATCAGAAAATTATTTATCCAACCATTGTTCAGGGACAAATTTACATTCCGTTTATCAACTGGCTTTTATTCTTCGGATGCTTAACGGTGGTATTGATTTTTAAAGAATCCAGCAAAATGGAAGCGGCTTACGGTTTGGCGATTTCATTAAATATGATTATGACAACCAGTTTGCTGACTTATTTTATGTACGTTAAAAGACAACCAAAATATCTTATTTGGGGTTTCTTTGCTTTTTTCATGTGGATTGAATTTACCTTCCTTACAGCCAATCTAAGTAAGTTCTCACATGGCGGCTGGTTTGCAATATTAATTGCGGCTGTTATTTTCGGATTGATGTATTTGTTTAAAGAAGGAAAAAAATTACGCAATAAACATATAGAGTTCGTAGAGATAAAAGATTACCTTGATGATATTGTGGATTTACAAAATGATTTAACGATTCCGAAAGAAGCGACGAATCTGGTGTTTATGTGTAATGCGAATGATAAAAAACACATCGACTCTAATATTATTTATTCCATCTTCAGAAAGAAACCCAAACGGGCAGATACTTACTGGTTTGTCCATGTCGATATTACCAGTGAACCTTACGGAGCATCATATTACGTGGAAACCATTATTCCTAAAAAATGCTTTTTCATTCGTCTGAAATTCGGTTTTAAAGTAGAACACAAGGTGCATGTCATGTTTACCAAAATAGTGGAAGACATGGAGAAACGCAGTGAAATTGATTTATTGAGTCACTATCCGTCTTTGCGTAAACATGGTTATCCGGCAGACTTTAAATACGTGATTTTAAATTCTAAAGTTTCTATTGACAATAAATTAAATCCGCTTGAACAGTTTTTAATTAAGTCGTATAACTTAATTAAATCGATAAGTTTACCGGCAGAAGAAGATTTCGGTTTAGAAAAAACCAACTGCAGAGTGGAGAATGTGCCAATCCGTATTGCTCAAAAAACGCATATCGAAATTCACAGAGAAGATTAATTTTGTTATAAATAAATTTTGTTTGAACAAAATATCATGACTGTGGTTTAATGTTCAACACTAATTTTATGAAGAAAATTGTTTTACTTTTATTGCTTTTCCCTGTTATCGTTTTTGCACAAACAGGTGTTATTGAAGGTCGTGTTTTTGACGAAATTAATAACGAACCTATTATCGGAGCCAACGTAATTATCAAAACTACCACGATTGGGGCAACTACTGATATTGATGGAAATTATAAAATCGAAGGACTCACCGCAGGCCTTTATAATATTGAAGTTTCTTATCTGGGATATGAAACCCAGACGAGATTTGAGGTGCAGGTGAGCAATGCAAAAGCGGTTCGTCTGGATTTCTCCATGAAGCAATCTGCGCAATCGCTGGACTCCGTTGTTATTAAGGCAAATCCCTTTGAGCGAAAAATTGAATCACCTATTTCACTAACTTCTATTGGTGTCAATGAAATTCAACGTAACCCCGGCGGTAACCGAGATATTTCCCGTTCCATCAAAAACCTGCCGGGGGTATCTTCCGGATTCGGTTTCAGAAACGATTTACTCGTTCGCGGTGGTTCACCCAATGAAAACCGTTTTTACCTCGATGATATTGAAATACCAACCATCAATCACTTTGCCACACAAGGCGCCAGTGGTGGCAGCAACGGTTTGCTGAATGTGGATTTTATCAGTAATGCAGATTTTTATACGGGTGCTTTTCCGGCCAACCGTGGAAATGCATTAAGTTCGGTGTTGCAGCTCACACAACGAGAAGGCAGAAAAGACAGAGTAGGTTTTACGTTTACACTGGGAGCCAGCGAAGCGGGTTTAACACTGGAAGGACCGCTAACCAAAAAGAAAAAGACAACCTTCTTACTGAACGCAAGATATTCCTATCTGCAGTTTTTATTCAAAGCGTTTAAATTACCTTTTTTGCCTACTTATTCGGATGTACAGTATAAAATCGTGCATAAATTCAACAATAAACACGACTTAACATTTATCGGCGTGGGAGCTTATGATAAATTGCGACTGAATCTGAAACAGAACGAAACGGATGCACAGAAATATTTACTGCGTAATATTCCGTATCAGGATCAGTGGAATTATACGGTGGGCGCACGCTACCGCTATTTCATGAAGAGCAGTTTTATGCTGATTACACTGAGCAGAAGTTATTTCAGCAACAGTATTTATAAAAACTATAATAATGATAATGCACAACCGCGTCTGTATGATTTGAAATCCAATGAAGCAGAAAATAAATTGCGTTTCGAACATGTGTTTCGAGTAAAAGAATATAAGGTTTCTTACGGTGTGAATTATGAATATGCACGATACACGACAAAGACAACGAACAAACTGACGCTGGGAGATACGGTAATTGATATCCAATATGCGTCTAAACTGAAATTGCAGAAATACGGTTTCTTTGCACAGGCCAGCAAAGCTTTCTTTGACGAGCGTCTGAGCTTATCCCTGGGCGTTCGTGCTGATGGAAACAACTACAATAAAAAAATGGCGAATCTGTTCCGACAGTTTTCACCGCGGTTTTCTGCGTCGTACGCCATTACCAATTATTTAAGCATCAATTTCAATACAGGCTTGTATTATCAGTTGCCTCCTTATACTACTTTAGGCTACGCAGACAATTCAGGAACTTTAGTCAACAAAGACAGACTGGATTACATCCGTAATTTCCAGACAGTAGGTGGTTTCTCCTCTACCATCAATTCTTCCAATACGAAGTTCTCATTGGAAGGTTTTTACAAAAAATATTACAACTATCCTATGCTGCTGAACAAAGGCATTTCACTGGCTAATTTAGGCGGTGATTTTGGCTGGATAGGCGATGAGCCTGCAGCTGCTACCAGCAAAGGAAAATCTTATGGTGTGGAATTCTCCGTGCAGCAGAAATTATGGAAAGGAGTATATGGTATTTTATCTTATACCTGGTTCAGAAGCATGTTTACGGATATCAACGGCAACTACAATTCCAGCAGCTGGGACAGCCGTCACGTAGCCAACTTAACGGTAGGCTATAAGTTTAAACGCAACTGGGAAATAGGGGTAAAGTTCAGTGTACAGGGCGGTTTGCCATATACACCGGATGATACTACCAACTTTGCTTACAAAAAAGTATACGATGCCAATGGCGGTGTGCCTTTGAAAGATTACTCCATGCTGAATTCTTTACGAACTAAAGTATTGCACGGCATGAATCTGCGCGTAGATAAAAAATGGTTCCTCAAAAAAATCAACATCAATTTATACCTGGATGTAACGAATGTGTACAACGCCAAAGATATATCACCTGCTAATTTAGATGTGGTAAGAGATGTGAACAGTAATCCTGTTATTCTCAATCCGGATGCACCGGTGGAACAACAGAGATATCAGTTGCAGTACTTGAAAAACAATGGTTCTAATGTATTGCCAACGGTTGGATTAGTACTGGAGTTGTAGATTGTTTTTACGTCATTGCGAACGAAACGTAGTGTAGTGAAGCAATCTGTTCAATTTTGCAATTATTTTTCTTTAAAGGTAAATACAAATACGACCAGCAGTAAAAATACCAACACTACGCTGGTAGCAAATATTTCGTTCAGTACACCATGTTGTAAGAACGCAGCAATACATAAGCCAAAACAGCTAACACAAAAAATGCCGATGATTTTATGGAAAATTTTTCCTTTGAAAAAGAAAGGAGAAAACAATAAAAAAGCGGAAGCGATGGAACTCCATTTCAGCCAGGTGAAAATATTCAATAAACCTAAGTTTTCGATGATATCACCAGTTTTGTAGTTTTGTAGGATGTAATAGAGCTGCAAATTTTCCAGTCCGTCAAATACGAGCATGGAAAGGCAAAACAACATCGCTAAAAACATTGTTTTTGCATTTGATATGCGATAGATACCCAATGCGATGAACAACAACAAACCGCTGTATAAACACATAAACAGGTAATCAATGGCATTGCCTGTTAATAAGCCTTGTTCATATGATGGCACATCTTTTACATCAAAAAAGTGTTGTACTTCCTGTGGCGTTTGGATAAACTCAAAAGCAATAATGGGTGTGTAAAAACCTGCCGGTAAATTGTTTTCCGGTTTAGGATTAATGAAGAGCAAAACGATGGCACAAGCCAGCAAGGCAATTCCAAAAAATCGGGCAGTTTTGAATGCATTTAGGTTCATTTTGAACTATTTTTTGATTTTTTAAATTTTCTTGATTTAAATCAAGGCGGATTAGTTAAACTTGGCTTAACTTTAAATTAATAAGAAACATAAACTACCCTACTAAAACAAGAATGGCTGCACTTTAAGCAGCCATCTTTTTTTTTATTTCTCGCGTTTATTCAATTCATCTCTGATTGCCGCCGCTTTTTCGTAATCTTCATTGACCAGGGCATCGTTAATCAGCTTTTCCAGTTCTTTTTGCGTATAAATAGAGTAGTCTGTTTTTTCTTTTTCCGGTTTTGCAGTGGAGGAGACCGTGGAGAATTCTTCCGGAAGCTCGCTTTCTTCGCTTTCCGGCTCTTCCATCAGCACAATGCCGGATGTTTCCAGAATATTACCATAAATATAGATAGGACAGCTAAAACGAATCGCCAGCGCGATGGCATCTGAGGTTCTGGAGTCGATTTCGTGTTCTTCGCCGTTAAAAATGCAGATCAGTTTGGAGTAGAAAACACCATCCATAAGATTGGTAATGACCACTTCGCTCAAAAAGATGTTGAAGGTATCCATCATCGTTTTGAATAAATCGTGGGTGAGTGGACGTGCCGGTGGCATATTTTCGATGGCAACGGCGATGGCCTGCGCCTCTGCAGCCCCGATAACAATAGGCAAGCGACGTTTTCCTTTCACCTCACCCAATACTACTGCATACGAATGATGTTGCGTAAAACCTTGCGTAATATTGATGATTTCTAATTCAACTTTTTTCACAATACAAAGATAAATAAAATAGAAGCAAATTACAATTAAGGTGTTTTCAACAAGTGGGGGTGTAACTAAAAAAGCCACCGAAATTTCGATGACTTTGTAGTTGAGACATTTGCTCTAATCAATCATAGTTATTGCTTTGGAATTGTTATTGGTAATAAATTTAAAACCGAACTCCAATACCAACTTTTACCCCAAACCTTCTTCGCCAGGAAATGTAATCATAACCAGAATTTTTGATTTTATTATTATACTCCGGAAAATCCCGGTTTTTATAGTTAGTTACATATACAGAATAAGCAAATAAATCCAATGGCAGGGCTACATCCAGGAAGAATTTATTTTTTATATACTGAAATCCTAATGCGGTACTGAAACTCTGAGAAAATGCTATATTACTGCTGATAATTTCACCAGACCTGGTTTTATCGAAACTCATGAGAAGACTAGTCCCAAAATCCAGAAATGGTTTAACCGGAATATCTTTCTTTTTAATAAAAACCTGACGGTAGGCATATTCAATATTATAAGATAAGGCACCGAGAGAATTTTTAACATTTGATTGTTTATATACATTTGCAGCCGTATTAAATCCAAATCCAACATTGTGGTAGTTTCCTTTCTTATTTTCCAGCATAAAATTTACACCGGGATTAATTCCAAGATTAACGGCATTGTAATCTTTGTTGGGATAACTTATATTCACTCCCATAGAGAACTTTAAAACCATGCTGTTCACTTTTTTGCCGTTTGGAATACTGTCGCTGGCAAAGATGACAAATGTTGTTGCAACGAATAAGTTAAGTAAAAGAATTTTTTTCATACAGTGTTTATTTTATATTATAACACAAAAATATTTAATTTATTGTGTTATAGTTGATTTTCGTTAAATAAAAAAAGCCATCCGACAATTGGCGGATGGCTTTGTATATGTAAATCTCAAATCGTAAATCTGAAATCCTAAATCAAATTAGTGCTGACTTGCTTTCAACGCTTTTACTGCTGCAGTCAATTTCGGTACGATTTCAAATAAATCGCCAACAATACCGTAATCAGCGGCTTTGAAGAAAGGTGCTTCCGGATCCTTGTTGATCACCACGATACATTTTGACTGGTTCACACCGGCTAAATGCTGGATAGCACCTGAAATACCGATAGCAATGTATAAGTTCGGACGAATAGCAACACCGGTTTGTCCCACGTGCTCGTGGTGAGGTCTCCAGTGTACATCTGCTACCGGACGGGAACATGCTGTAGTTGCGCCTAATGCAGTGGCTAAGTCTTCTACAATGCCCCAGTTTTCAGGTCCTTTCATTCCACGGCCTGCAGATACCACCAATTCCGCTTCCGGAAGTGGCGCTACATCACCTGTCTGACGGCTTACTTCTTTCACGGTCACACGGCTTGCCGCAGGAGCAATGGCAGAAGCTTCTACACTTGCAGAGCCTTCGCCTTTTGTGGCACCAAAAGAGTTTGGAACTACTGCTACCACTTTTACCGCTGTTTCTACTTTTACGTAAGCAAAAGCTTTTCCGGAGAACGCTGCTTTTTTCACTACGAAGTCAGCGTCCGGTAAACCTACCGCACCGGAAACGATACCTGCTTTTAAACGGGCAGAAACCACCGGCGCTACTGCTTTACCTGTTAAGGTTTGAGAAATGATAATTGTATCTGCACTGATTTGTGTTGCTACTTCAGCAATTGCTTTTGCGTAGGCACTGGCGTCAAAATTATCAAATCCTGCATTGCTTGCGTGGATTATTTTTTTAGCACCATAAATACCTAAGGCACTTAAAGATGCATCATCTATTGAACCTAATGCAAGACCAACCGCTTCTTTACCAGCCTGACTTGCATATTTAGCGGCATAAGAAGCAGCTTCGAAACTTGCTTTCTTTACTTTGCCGTCTGCTATTTCTACTAAGAATAAGATTGCCATAATTATATTTGTTTTGCTTCTTCGTGTAATAATCGGATTAATTCTTCAGGATGATCTGCAGAAATCATTTTGCAGGCACCTTTTGCAGGAGGCAACTCATACTTCACTACAGAAGTTAAAGAGCCAACGCCTTGCGGAGCTACTACGTTTAATGGTTTCGTTTTTGCACTCATGATACCTTTCATATTCGGGATGCGCGCTTCCGCCATTCCTTTAGCACAAGAGATAACAAACGGTACATCTACAGACAATACTTCTTTTCCGCCTTCAATTTCTCTTTCGATAGAGGCCGTATTGCCTGCCATATCTAACTTAGACGCGTAAGACACAAATGGCAAGTCTAACAATTCCGCCAGCATACCGCCTAAGTTAGAACCATTGTAGCTGATGGTTTCTTTACCTAAAAGAATCATATCATATCCGCCGGATTTTGCCACTGCCGCAATTTCAGCTGCAATAGCGTAAGAATCAGCTTCACCCGTTACATCGATACGAATGGCATCATCTGCACCGATAGCCAGTGCTTTACGGATAACCTGATCGTTTTCAGCCGGACCAACGTTTACTACCGTAACGTTGCCGCCATTTGCTTCTTTTAATTCCAACGCGCGGACTAAAGCGTACCACTCGTCGTAAGGGTTCAAAATCCACTGTACTTTATCGTTGTTGAACTTCGTATCGTTGTCCACAAACGAAATCTTAGTAGTAGTGTCAGGAACTAAACTTATACATACTAGAAATTTCATAACTTTGTTTTTAGTTTAAAAATTTGAGACGCTAATTTACTTCATTTTAATGAATTCAATGCATGCATACAATTAGAATAGAACGTTTGAAATCGTTAATTGTTGATAACCCGAACGACACGTTTGCCTTATTTGCATTGGCGAAAGAATATGAAAAAGTTGGTGGCTTGGAGAATTCAGTGCAACTATTTGAAAAACTGTTAGTTGTGGATGAAAAGTATGTTGGAGCGTACTACCATTTGGCCAAAGTTTATGAACAATTAGACGAGGTTAAAAAAGCATTAAATATTTATGAAAACGGGATAATAATTGCGCAACAGTTGAATGACACACATACGCTGAGTGAATTGAAGAATGCGAAAATGAATTTAGAGATTGAAATGTAATGTAGATACGCACAGCAGTGCGTATCATTTAAAAGTGCGTATCATTTAAAAGTGCGTATCATTTAAAAGTGCGTATCATTTAAAAGTGTGTATCATTTAATAACACAGATATAGAATGTCAAAATATCTAAATAAATATCGATCAGAATCACATCGTTTAAGACATTGGGATTATTCAAAACCATCTATTTATTTTATTACAATTTGTACACAAGAAAGAATGTATTTATTTGGGGAAATAAATAATGGTATTTTATTATTAAATGAAAATGGAATTATCTTAGAAAATGAAATACATAAGTCGATAGAAATTCGCAAAAATATGATTTTTCATAATTGTGTGATTATGCCAAATCATATTCATTTTTTGATTGAAATTATAAATGTTGAAAATGTAGATGTGTATACTGACACCAATAAAAATATTACAAATAATACCAATACGCACAGCAGTGCGTATCAACGTCGAATGCCAAAATCAATTTCATCATTTATCGCAATTTTTAAATCTATAACAACCAAACAGATAAACGATTTACGAAATACACCAAACGAAAAAATCTGGCAAAATAATTACCATGATCATATTGTCAGGAATGAAAAATCATTTAAGGATATTTTTAATTATATTGAAAATAACCCGTTGAACTGGGAAAATGACAGTTTTAGATAAAAAGATTCGTTAGGTTTTCTTTTTAATTATCAAAATTCTTTTCTTAAATTTATTTCTAAAACCAAAATTATGTCAGAATTAGAAAACACGTATCTATTAGTAGAAAATGCCATCAGGAAAATTGGCGTTGATCCGGCGCTTTGCAAAGGCGATAAACCCGGACAATACACCATGAAACAAGGTTCTGCTTCCGTATGGATTGATGTACTGTTTATTCCAAGAGAAAATAGTTCTTATTTTCAGGTAATGAGTCCTGTGATGAGTATTGCCAATGTAAGTAATAAAGCAGGTTTGTATGAAGAATTATTAGCCATAAACGATTTGTTATATAATGTAGCATTTACAACTTACAATAATTTTGTATGGTTAAAAACAATCCGTGAAGCAAAAGGTTTGGACGAAGATGAAATAATGGCACAATTGCGCCGTATTGGTACCTATGCAGATCAGTATGATGATATACTCAGACAAAAGTATGATTCGACTTATCAGGCACCAGGCGTTGCAGGCAGACCACCACAATAGAATTTCATTTACAATTTATTATTGTATTTTTGATGTGTGATTAGGCGCGTTCAACAATATATCCAGCATCATAACCTTGCCAATTCAGGTACTTCCATACTTGTTGCCTGTAGTGGCGGGGTGGATTCTATGGTGCTGGTAGATGTGTTGCTGAAATTAAATTATAACATTTCCCTGGCACATTGTAATTTCCAGTTGCGCGGAAAAGAAAGTGATGCGGATGAAAAGTTCCTGCATGATTTTGCAATGAAACACAACATTCCTTTTTACACCATAAAATTTGATACCAAAGGGTATAAGCAAAATAAAGATGTTTCCACGCAAATGGCAGCCCGTGAGTTGCGCTATAACTGGTTCGAGCAAATCCGTAAAGAAAACCACTACCATAGTATTGCTGTCGCTCATCATTTAGACGACCAGCTCGAAACTGTTTTATTAAATATGACCAAAGGCACCGGTATTAAAGGGCTAACCGGTATGCAGCCGAAAAACGGTTACATTATTCGCCCTTTACTGGAAATTTCCAAACAGGAAATCCTCCTTTATGCAAAGGAAAACAATATTCAATACAGAGAAGATAGTTCCAATGCGACAGACGATTATCAGCGTAATTTAATCCGTCATCAGGTGGTACCACAGCTGGAAAAAATTAATCCGGCCTTGCACGAAACTGCTACTGTATTTATCAACAGAATGAATGATTATGAAGGATTAGTGGACGCACAGCTGTTATCGGTAAAAAAGAAATGTTACTCAGAGAAAGATGGAATTACTGAAATTAAAATGGGATTCATTAATGCACATAAATCCGGAAAAACCATCTTGTTTCATTTGCTGAAAAAGTTTGGTTTTAATTCGGATGTGGTAAAAAGTATTTTAGATGTTAATGAACCGGGAAAGCAATTCTTTTCAGAAACGCATAGAGGTGTGACCGACAGAAAGAGCTTATTTGTCGTGCCCAAAAATATTGAACGGGAAAATTATCTTTCGTTTGACAATATTCCCAAGCAAATCATTTTTAATAATTGCAAAATCCAATGTTCATTAGTTCCCATTCAGGAGTTAAATATCAAACCATCCAATCGCTATGCGTATTTTGATGTGGATAAACTGGAATTTCCTTTGCTGATGCGCTATTACAAAGAAGGTGATTATTTTTATCCGTTTGGCATGAGTAAACCTAAAACACCCGGAAAAGTGGGCAAGAAAAAACTCTCCAAATATTTTAAAGACGAAAAATTTTCTTTGTTAGAAAAAGAAAATACACCTGTATTGTTTTCCGGTGAAAAATTAATCTGGTTAGTTAGCCATCGAATTGATGACAGGTTTAAAGTTACAGAAAAAACGAAGATGGTTTTGAAATTAGTTTTGATAGATAATGAAAAATAAAAGCGCAGCCTTTCTGTGTTTTAATAACACAAATGAATAGAATTGTACTGTCTGATAATGCTTTTAAAAATTATTTCTATGTATCTATGTGGTTTAAAAATAATCGTACATTGTTAATCGTAAATCGTTCATCAAAATGTCATTTTTCAAATACGGAATCGATACACTCACAGTTGCTAAAGCCATTGATTTGTCGACTGGCAAACTGATTGGAATTATTGATGATACAGCCAAACAAAAAATTAATCAGTCGCAGCAATATGTAAATGAGATAGTTGCCAATAACGATACGGTTTATGGCATCAATACCGGTTTTGGTATTTTATCGAATAAAAAGATATCAGAAGAAGATACAAGAACGCTGCAATACAAAATCCTGCAATCACATAGTGTGGGCGTCGGAAATCCGATACCCAAACAGATTTCCAAACTGATGTTGATTACAAAATTGCAGGCATTGGCGCAGGGATTTTCGGGAGTACAGCTGTCTACCTTAGAAAGAATTTTATGGCACATTGATAATGACGTAATTCCTGTAGTACCTGAAAAAGGAAGTGTTGGCGCCTCCGGAGATTTGGCACCTTTGGCGCATTTATGTTTGCCGCTGATTGGTTTAGGAGAAGTTTTCTATAAAGGTAATATCATTAAGACAAGTGAATTGTTTCAGGCAGAAAATTTGCAATCAATTACACTCGGTCCTAAAGAAGGACTTGCTTTAATTAACGGAACGCAGTTTATCTTATCGTATGCCATTGCGGATGTTCAGCGTATGCATAATTGTCTGGAAGTATCAGATATTATTGGTGCCATGAGTCTGGAAGCTTTACAGGGAACCAAAGCACCATTCGATGAACGGTTACACAAGTTGCGTCCGTTTAAAGGGAATCAATTAGTAGCACAACGTTTACGTTTACTGCTACAACATTCCGAAATTATGAACAGTCACGAAGATTGCGACCGCGTGCAAGATCCGTATAGTTTGCGATGTATGCCACAAGTGCATGGTGCATCGCGCAATGCGTGGCAGCATTTAAAACAATTAACAGAAATTGAACTGAATGCAGTAACAGATAATCCGATTATTTTCAACGCAGAAGATACGATTAGTGGCGGAAATTTCCACGGACAACCCTTGGCTTTGCCACTGGATTACTGCTGTTTCGCTGCTTCTGAACTTGGAAATATTTCCGACAGAAGATGCTATTTATTATTGGAAGGAAAATTTGGACTGCCGATGCTGTTAATGAATGAAGTGGGTTTGAATTCCGGTTTTATGATTCCGCAATACACTACAGCTGCATTGGTTACTGAAAATAAAACCTTGTGTTTTCCGGCAAGTGCAGACAGTATTCCCACCTCATTAGGCCAGGAAGATCATGTATCAATGGGTAGCATTAGCGGCAGAAAATTATATCAGATTTTAGATAACTTAGAATATATTTTAGCGATAGAATTAATGAGTGCCTGCCAGGCGATAGAATTCCGCCGACCTTTAAAAAGTTCAGCATTACTGGAAACCGCACATGATTTTGTTCGCCAGACAGTTTCATTCGCTAATGAAGACCGCATTTTTGCAGATGACATCAACCAAATCAAAAAAATAATTTCCGATTTTTCTTTTATGAATTATGTAGAAGAAAAACAAGCATTGAATAAAGGTTTTGAAGAATTTGAGTTATAATGATTTTGTTTTTTTATATTCACTAGTAATGAAAATAGTTGTACAGAATTATCAATATCAATATGCACTTTCTCGTAAGCAAATAGAAATAATTATGTCAGTTTTGCCCAAAAAGTATTTCGAGCCAATTCGTGAGTTTGTTATTGTTCATGGTGAAAGATATTCAGAAGTGTTTGAATATTTCTATCAAGATAGATTAGTTTATTTTACATATCCAGTTAAGGATAAAACAAGTGAAATTATAACTGATGCTATCGTAGAATTATTGATTGGCCTTGTGAGAATTAAATCAAAATCACAATTTGGTCATAAAATGAAAGATAAAGAGAGAGTTGAGTATCTTCCTTTTGTTGACGAATGGTTAGATAAATGCTTATTTACAATTTCAAAAAATTAAATAAATTATATTACTGATAAACAATCATAACAATCATCAAAATCCGTGTTCTAAATGCAACTCCAAAATTTCCTCTCACAATACGCCGCACATCCTTCTTACAAAGCACCGCGCGGCAATACACTCAACGCAAAATCATGGCAAACGGAAGCACCACTTCGTATGTTGCTCAATAATTTGGACGCAGAAGTAGCTGAAAATCCTGCAGAACTAGTCGTATATGGCGGCATTGGACAAGCAGCGCGCAATATTCCGGCACTGCAAAAAATTATAGAAATATTATTAACACTGGATGAAGACCATTCGCTCTTAGTACAAAGCGGAAAACCGGTGGGCGTAGTACGCACACATCCGCAAGCACCAAGAGTGTTGATAGCTAATTCCAATCTTGTTCCGAAATGGGCTACCTGGGAACACTTCTATGAACTGCGTGAAAAAGGTTTAATGATGTACGGACAAATGACGGCCGGCTCCTGGATTTATATCGGCTCGCAAGGCATAGTACAAGGCACTTATGAAACCTTTGTAGAATGTGGAAGACAACATTTCAATGGCAACCTGAAAGGAAGACTTTTGGTGAGTTCCGGTATCGGTGGAATGGGCGGCGCACAACCGCTGGCAGCAGTAATGGCTGGTGCAACTTACTTAGGTGCAGATATCAATAAGGCAAGTATTCAGAAAAGGTTGGACACCAGATATATTGATTTTATGTTTGAAACCTATGAAGAAGCGCGCGACAAAGCATTGGAGGCGAAAGCAAAAGGCGAAGCGATTTCGATAGGTGTGGTGATGGATGCAGGTGATTTGTTGCAACGTTTGTTAGACGATAATATCATTCCGGATATTTTATCCGACCAAACATCTTCACACGATCCTTTGAATGGTTATGTGCCTCACGATATTAGTTTTGATGAAGCACTGGCCTTGCGAAAATCAAATCCGGCTTTATACACTGAAAAGGCAATTGCAAGCATGGCACGCCATGTAAGATTGATGCTGACGCATCAGCAAAAAGGTGCCATTACATTTGATTATGGAAATAATATTCGTGCATTTGCAAAAGAAGGTGGTGTTGAAAATGCATTCGATTTTCATGGCTTTACACCATTATATATTCGACCTTTATTTTGCGAAGGGAAAGGACCATTTCGTTGGGTGGCACTCAGCGGCGATCCTCAGGATATTTATGAAACCGATAAAGCCTTGAAAGAATTATTTCCGGAAAATACCGCGATGATTAACTGGCTGAATCATGCAAGAGAACGCATCTCCTTTCAGGGATTGCCCGCTCGTATTTGCTGGTTAGGTTTAGGTGACAGAGAAAAAGCCGGATTGAAATTTAACGATATGGTGCGCAAAGGAATTTTAAAAGCACCCATAGTTATTGGCCGCGACCATCTGGATTGTGGCAGTGTTGCATCGCCCAACAGAGAAACAGAAAGTATGTTAGATGGAAGTGATGCAGTAAGCGATTGGGCATTGCTGAATTTGCTGAGCAATGCTTCCGGCGGTGCTACCTGGGTTAGTTTTCATCATGGTGGTGGCGTCGGTATGGGTTACTCACAACATGCCGGAATGGTAGTGTTAGCGGATGGTACCGACCGGGCAGATGAATGTTTACGAAGAGTTTTATTTAATGATCCGGCCATGGGAATTTTCCGCCATGCAGATGCAGGATATGATATAGCTATTAAGGTCAGAAATAAATTTAAAATATAGTTTAGTTCAGGATATTAACATATTTACAGGATTTTAGCTAAAAAATGTTAAAAATAATCTACTTGTTTTTTGGTATCTTCTTCTCTTTTTTGTAAGTTTAGTAGGCTAACAAAAAAATAATTATGATAAAATTATCTACATTTTCAGGTGTATTCTTTTTTATATTCCTTTTTTCGTGTATAAGTTTTGCAGAAAATAAGATTTCTGATAAATACAAAACTTCCTATGACGCATGTAACAATTGTATTTATCAGGTAGAGAATACACGCTTTTTTGACAATGGCGGTGAAAATGGAAATATAACAAATAGTTACTCTAAAACGATTTTACGTGCTGATGAAGGGTATATAATTAGTTTGTATTTTACCGATTTAGATTTACCGAAAGGAGCAAAAGTTAATATATACAAAGGGGCTGAAATAGTAAGTGACAGTTTAGTAAAATCTTTTCAAAATCTAGAAAAATATAAAAACATAAAAGGAGCTGTTCTTACCGTTGAATATATACCTTCACCAACAGATTCAGAAAAAAATCACAGAGGCTGGATTGCGCATCTGGACAGACTATTACCTGTTATTCCGTCAGGTGCCGGAGATGATGTGCTATCTCAACCGGAAGCAGATTGCCCTTTTGCAATACCATTATGCCTAAATAATACGGTTGTTGCTTTAGCCGGACAATACACAGATTTAGGGGCAGACCCATCTGATGATAACGGTTCATGTTATAGTGGCACAGGAGACGGAGGATCTGTATGGTATTCGTTTACTCCGCAAACAAGCGGACCAATTGATTTTACCATCAATCCTAGCAGTTCGGCGGATTATGATTTTGTAGTATGGGATGTTACAAACGGATGTGCCAATAGAAATGAACTTGCCTGTAATTATTCTTCCACTACAGGTGCTACAGGTTTAAATAGTGGCAGGTGTAATGAAAATGTAGGATCCTGCACTTCCAATGATTGTTCCAACCAAAGTAAAGCAGCGGATTGTAACCGTTTTAATAATAGAGTAAATGTAACGGTGGGAAGACAATATGCAATTTGTGTAAATTTTTACAGCGGTTCCAATGACGGATTTTCATTTAATTTTAAACTGGAGCCGGGGTCTGTTGGTGTTCAGGATCTTATTCAGCCAACGATTGCAAATGTATATTCAACAAACTGTCCTAACGCCAGTAATTTTAAAGTCAGGTTTTCCGAGTGGGTAAAATGTTCATCTGTACAAAATGCGGATTTCGTCTTAGCCGGACATACATTTACAATTGTAAATACAAATTGTGTTGGTGGAAACAGAACAAAAGAAATTGATATTACTATTTCTCCGGCACTTACAGCCGGAAGCTATAATATAGCCGCAAATAACATTGATGACTTGTGTGGAAATGTGATGAATGCAAATTTTAATGTAGTTATAAACGCAACCCCTCCAGCGGGAACATTAAGTACACCTGCCATTGTTTGTAAAACTTCAGGTCTATTTGGAAGTTTTAATTATTCACCATCTAGCCAAACCTTAACAGCTACAGGTGGAACATCTTATATTTGGTCAAATGGTCAGACAGGATCTACTGCTGTTTTTTCAGTTACTTCAACAACCCCGGTCTCTGTAAATATTATTAACGGAAGTTGTGCAGCTACATTGAGTAAAACAATAACTGTAGAAGCAGCATCTGTTAGTTTAGGTCCGGATTTATTATATTGCGGAGTGCCCATCACATTAACCGCAACTACTACCGCCGGTGCAACATATACGTTTTACAGAAATCCGAATATCTTTTCAAATGGTACGCAAGTTCAAACAGGTGCATCTAATACTTTGACTGTAAGTCCAACAGGTTTTACGGTTTACAGGGTTGTAATAACAACACCCAATGGGTGTAAAGCACAGGATGACATTACATTAACAACCAATCCTCCGGCCAATGCAAGCATCATTTTAAACGGAAATAATTTTTGTTTAAGTGCTAATCCACTGGTATTAGCTGCAAGTCCGCCCGGTGGAACATTTTCCGGAAATGGAATGGTAGGTAATATTTTTTATCCGGCAATAGCTGGTGTGGGTACACACATCATTACTTATTCTGTTACAAACCCTTGCGGCACATTTACCGGTACAAGAAATATAAGTGTTTCAAATGGAACTTTACCTACAACAACTTTACAGCCCATTTATTGTGTAAGCGATCCCAATGTAACTTTAGACGCAACACCAAGATGTGGCGTTTTTTCCGGCCCGGGAATTACTATTGGCGGAGCTTGTATTTTTGGTGCTTGGTTATTCGATCCAGAATTTAGCCCGTCAACCGCAGGCGTTGGTCTGCACACAATTACATACTCAGGAGCCGGTTGTGCAAACACATTTCAGGTGAATGTACTGGGTGCTGGTGGCGCACCTACCATTTCAGGAGCAGGTGGTCCATATTGTACTTCATCGCCTGCAATAACACTAACAGGTAGCCCTGTGGGTGGAACTTTTTCAGGGAATGGTATGATTGGAAATACATTTAATCCTTCAGTCGCCGGAGTCGGAACGCATTCAGTTACATACACAGTATTCACCTGCGGAAGTTTAATTAATAAATCAATAAATATACAGGTGGTAAATTCAGGAGGAGGTACTACTATTTCTTATGCACAAAGTACGTTCTGTAATAATATTTCTACCGCACAAAATATTACAAGAGTAGGGGTAACCGGAGGTACGTACGCTGCAAGTCCGGCAGGTTTATCTATCAGTCCTACAACTGGAGCAATAACGCCAAGTACTAGCACATTGAATACATATACGGTTACATATAATATTCCTGCTTCCGGCGGTTGCCCCGCAACTACCACCACCACTACTGTTACTATTACAAATTCCATAACTCCGACATTTACATCGATAGCAGCTTTGTGTCAGAACGCAACGGCACCAGGTTTACCGACAAGCTCTAACAATGGTATAAACGGTACATGGAATCCATCGGTAATAAACACGGCATCTACAGGT
>JADLAJ010000004.1 GCA_020848255.1 Chitinophagales bacterium | reverse complement strand
TTTTCTTCCGCAAACTCCAGATAAATTTCTTTGTACTCGTTAATGCGTTCTTTGGCATCTTTGTACTTCGGCAATTCTCTGTTGAATTCTAAAAATCCTGTTGGTTTTCCCATTTAAATCAATTGTTGAATTATTGAATGAATTGTTGAATAACAACATCAACATTACACGTTTACTTTTCCTGCTTTGTTTTTTCTTTCCAGTAATACTTTCTTGTAATCGGTTGGCATTACTTTTACAAAGAATTTTGAAGTCACTTCCCAGTTGTCTAAAATATTTTTTGCCACATCGCTGTCGGTGTATTTTAAATGCCGTTCAATATGGTGTTTTAAGACATCTAAATCATCCGCATCCAGATCTTCCAATGCTACCATTTCCTTATTTACATTTTTAGGAAACGCATTTTCCATATCATATACATAGGCTACACCGCCGCTCATACCTGCCGCAAAATTTCTTCCTGTTCTACCAAGTATAATTGCCAAACCACCCGTCATGTATTCGCAGCCGTGGTCGCCCACGCCTTCTGCCACGGCTTTCACACCAGAATTACGTACACAGAAACGCTCACCTGCCATCCCGCGGATATAGGATTCACCGCTGGTGGCACCGTAAAATGCAACGTTGCCGATGATAATATTTTCACTAGGTTTAAAGGTGGCTTTAGAAGACGGATATACAATTAATTTTCCGCCGGATAATCCTTTGCCGAAATAATCGTTGGCTTCTCCTTCCAGTTCGAATTTAATTCCGTGAGCACCAAAAGCTCCAAAGCTTTGTCCGGCACTACCGGTGAATTTATATTGAATAGTATCTTCCGGTAAGCCTGCGCCTTTATATTTTTCGGAAATTTCATAACTCAGCAAAGCACCAACGGTTCTGTCCGTATTGATGATGTTGAATTGTCCGCTTGTCGGAATTTGTGAAGCTAAGGCTTCTTTGGCCGTTTCCACTAAACGTTTGTCTAAAATAGCGTCATCAGTAGGATGTGCCTGGCGCATTTGTTTGTACAATCCAACTTCCGGGCCTGCTTCTTCTTTATAAATAATCGGACTTAAATCTAAGTGCTTATATTTCCAGTGATCTATGCCATCTCTGCGTTTCAGTAATTGCGTTTGTCCCACCATTTCGTTAATCGTTCGGAATCCCAGTTTTGCCATCCATTCACGCAAATCATTGGCGATAAACGTGAAGAAGTTGATGACATGCTGCGGGTCGCCGGTGAAACGTGCACGCAAAATCGGATCCTGCGTAGCAACACCAACCGGACAGGTATTCAAATGGCATTTGCGCATCATAATACAACCTTCCACGACTAAAGCTGCAGTAGCAATACCCCATTCTTCTGCTCCTAATAAAGTGGCAAAAGCGATATCTTTTCCGGTACGTAATTGTCCGTCGGTTTGTAAAGTTACACGGCTGCGTAAATTATTTTTTACCAATGTCTGATGTGCTTCCGATAGACCTAATTCCCAGGGCAAACCAGCATGTTTGATGGAAGAAATAGGAGAGGCTCCTGTACCGCCATCATAGCCGGAAATTAAAATCACATCGGATTTTGCTTTGGCCACACCTGCAGCTACCGTTCCTACACCGGCTTCTGCAACGAGCTTGGTATTGATACGTGCTTTCGGATTCGCATTTTTTAAATCAAAAATTAATTGTGCCAAATCCTCGATAGAATAAATATCGTGATGTGGCGGAGGAGAGATTAATCCAACTCCCGGTGTGGAGTGACGCACTCTTCCAATCCATTCATCCACTTTGTGTCCGGGTAATTGCCCGCCTTCACCGGGTTTTGCACCCTGCGCGAGTTTTATTTGCAATTCATCTGCATTGGCTAAATAATAAGAGGTAACGCCGAACCTTCCTGAAGCCACTTGTTTAATGGCAGAACGTTCCCAGTCGCCGTTTTCTTTTTTCTCAAAACGAATTTCATCTTCACCACCTTCGCCGCAATTTGATTTTCCGCCCATTCTGTTCATGGCAATCGCCAGGGTAGAATGTGCTTCATGAGAGATAGAACCAAATGACATGGCGCCGGTTGCAAAGCGTTTTAAGATACTTTCTATTGGTTCCACTTCTTCAATTGGAACGGGTGTAGCTTTGGAATAATCAAAATCTAACAAGCTTCGAAGGGTAATGGCTTTTTCCGCCTGATTGTTTATTTTTTCTGCGTATTGTTTGTAGATGTTGTAATCATTCTTTTTGGTAGAATGTTGCAATAAATGAATCGTGTCCGGATTAAATAAATGCGCTTCACCACGACGTTTCCATTGGTAGTTTCCACCCACTTCCAGATGCGGCGAAACATTTTCAATATCCGGGAATGCGAGCGCATGACGTTTCAATACTTCTTTAGCGATATCGTCGAAACCCATACCATCTAAACGGGAAATAGAACCGGTGAAACATTTTTCTACGACTTTTTTACTTAACCCCACAATCTCAAAAATCTGAGAACCATGATAGGACTGGTGTGTGGAAATTCCCATTTTAGAAAACACTTTCAATAAACCATTACTGGATGCTTTGATGAAATTTTCCA
>JADLAJ010000003.1 GCA_020848255.1 Chitinophagales bacterium | reverse complement strand
TAATTGCCATGGTACGTAATGGTGCCAGTGGCAAGTCGGTTGCAAAAATGATTTTAAATATCACTATTGATGGGGTTGTAGGGCTGGTGCCTTTTGTTGGAAGATTTTTTGACGTCTTTTACAAAGCTAACCGTCGCAATTTAATTTTAGCGGTTGAGCATTTTGAAGAAGGAAAGCATCAAGGTAGCGCCTGGCCAATTGTTTTACCAATTTTACTGGTTCTTGCCCTTATTTTTATCACATTAAGTATTCTTACATTCTTTATTATAAAGTATACGCTGATTTTCCTGTTTCCAACAGGAGGTATTTAATAAAAAAAGGATTCAAAAAATTGAATCCTTTTTTTATTATGGATATTGTGAATTATTTATTTGCTTCCACAAATGCTTTTGTATCTACATCGAATTGCTGCCATTCTTCAAAGTGAGGTAAGTGGGCCGATAGCAGATACTTTGTATCATCGTATTTCAGATTTAGAGAACCAACATTGGTAACAAATTTTTCTGCTAAATTATTCTTAGGCAATAAACCATCCTGTGCTCCCCAAACCAGCATAACCGGCAGCTTAATCTGATTTAATTTTGAAGTTAAGTCAAGATGTGTAAATATAGATTGCCCTTCGTAGGTTAATGTTGCCGGCGCAAACTCTGCATTACTATATCCTAATGCCAACTCAACTTTTGGAGTGCTGATTGACTGCACTTGTATATTTGCACCGTTGGAAACCAATCCGAATACCTGTGTAAGATAAGACTGATGCTGTTTGAATTCATTATAGGTAAGAAAGGGATGTATTGCATAATAGTTCTTACAGTTATTCCAGTAATCTAAGTTTTTACCCAACGCAATCATTGAATCTGCTTTATGCAGCATCCACTGAATAGATAACACAGCACCATTTTTAATATCGTATGCAGGGCTTTCTATAATAGCCCCTTTTAATTTATTCTGATGTGTGGTATCTAACAAATAATAGGTTGCCAGACCACCACCCCAGCTGGCTCCATGAATAAATACTTTACTGGCTTTAGCAACTTGTTTCGTAAAGTCAACGATGTTATCCAGATCTTCGCTGAATTGCTCAATCGACATTTCACTTGGCGGCACGTTTCCTTGCGTCACACCCGAACCTCGTTGATCGTAATAAATTACTTTGTAATACTTTTCTATTTCTTTCCAGTAAATATTACCCCGTTCGCCTTGTGCTGAACCTCCCGGACCACCGTGAATAAAAACGATAGCTATATCAGAATTTATGTTCCCACATACACGAACCGGCAAGGCAACATCACCCACTTTTACAAAATAGTAATTATCTACCTGATCACCATTTGGTTTTGGATCTGGTGAACAACCTGCCAAAACAGCTACTGCAAAAAATAAGATGGATAGTATTTTAAAATTTAATTGCATTTTTTATTCTTTTGCTCTTCTGAAAACATAGGAAAGTCCTACTTCTGCGTAAATATGTCGTATCCATTTCTGATTGCTTGGATATCTGTAAAAAACACCTGTTCCAAAATTAATGGCCAGCGGCGTTCTCCTATTTTTTGAAAAATCATATCCTGCTACCAGCTTTCCTCCCAGCATCAAGTTATGGTGTCCGAAAAAGATTTCTTTAAAAGTGCCATCATCCTGACGTTCATAAACCGGAGCGTTCATTTTTGTAAACATATAACCCACGTCCATATTTAATTCCAGAAAAACTCCTTTATAAAATGTATGGCGATATGCTATTTCAGGAATAAAGAAAAGGGCGGTATTGTAACGTTTTCTGTAAATATAGCCAACTGTTGGTTTGATGTATATTTCTCTTTCTATTACTTTTGGGCTGTAAACGCTTTTTCCTTTATTTAATTTAGGTTTATAGAGCAAACGGATGCTGCCGCTGAACGACATTCCCAGATTTATATTTACAGGTTTAAATAATTCCACATCTGCAATTCCGGAAATAGAAGCCAGATATTTCTTATTTTTTAATCCGTCTGTTTTTATGATGTCTTTATATTTATTTTCCTGTGCCTGTACTTTAAAAACTGCACAAACTATAAAAAACAATAAAAAGAAAAGATATAAAGGTTGTTTTCTCATTAAATAGTATAAATAACGATGCAAAATAAAGAAAAAATAGCAGTTTCTGCTGTTTTAACGTTTTAATAAGTCTCAAATTCCCGAATTATATAACTAAAAAGGCACACCAAACCGGTGTGCCTTCATTCGAATAACCAAATAAACTTATTAATTATTAACTATAATTCCTGCGCCTAGAGCTTGAGCACCAGTTCCACCTAAGAAACCTTTAGCAAAAACTGTGTATATTTTACCAGCTGTTAAAGTAATGTCTGGTAAACTTAATGCGACAGTAGTAGTACCAGCTACACGTACTTCTAAGTCATATGTTGCTGCATCTACCGGTGTAAATGCATATTGAGCCGCTGTAATTGTTTTATTGAATGAACGATTCGTGAAAATGCCCACGCCCGCAGCTTGACCAACTACTGATACGTCTACAGCCGGTGCATTAGGGGATAAGTGAATAAAACGGATATGAGCCTTTCCAGCTGCCGGTGCAGTTAAATCGTCAACCAACAATAAAGGTGAAATTTTAGAAACTGAATCGATTGCAAATACTGTGTAATTTGCATCTTTTGTTAATGTAGGTGTTACATCAATAACAGTTGTTGATGTACCTGTAACGTTTACTTTAAAGTTTCTTGCACCTGCATTTACGCTCAAATAACCAGTGTTATCCGGGAAAGCTAATGCTGAAGAATTTACTTTTACTCCATCTACCAGTAAATCTACACCAGGAGCATTTGGCGATGCGTGTACTACATTTACTTTTGCAGTTTCAGCTGCCGGGGTTTCATCTGTGCAGCTCACAAATGCAAATGATAAAGCTGCTAATCCTAAGAATGCTAATTTGATTTTTTTCATGTCGTTATTTTTTTGAATGATTAATATGAAGGCTTAACAACATGAAAGTTTATTTTGTTTAAAGTTTTTTATAAAAAATTAAACAAAACATTTTTATGTATTTTTTTGTTATAACTTGTTTGGAAGCAATGTAAAAAGTATAATTTTCTACTACAAAACAGAAGGAAAACTTAAACAAATAAAAATCAGAATAATTTTTCCAGGATTTCAATTGCAGCTTTTGCAATAACTGTACCAGGACCAAAAACACCTGAAACACCTGCATGATACAAGAAATCATAATCTTGTTTGGGAATGACACCGCCACAAACGACTAAAATATCGTCGCGTTTTATCTTTTTTAATTCTTCAATTAATTGCGGAATTAATGTTTTATGTCCGGCTGCCAGAGATGAAACACCAATAATATGTACATCATTTTCTGCTGCCTGCATGGCTGCTTCTTTCGGTGTCTGGAAAAGCGGTCCGATGTCTACGTCAAAACCGATATCAGCAAAAGCAGTGGCAATAATTTTAGCACCACGATCATGCCCGTCCTGACCAATTTTTGCTACTAAAATACGCGGCCTTCTGCCTTCTTTTTCGGCAAAAGCATCTGCTAAAGTACGTGCTGTTTGAAAATCTTTGTTCATTTTTATTTCTGCTGAATAAACGCCGGCAATACTTCGTATCGTTGCTTTATACCGGCCAAAAACTTTCTCTAAAGCTAATGATATTTCGCCTAAAGTGGCACGTCTTCGTGCAGCTTCTACCGTTAAAGCCAGTAAATTTTTATCGCTTTTTTTTGCTGCTTCGGTTAATTGAGTTAAAATATCTTCAACTGCACTATTGTCTCTTGTTTGCTTTAGTTGATTTAATCGTGCAATCTGTTTCTCCCTTACCTCTGCGTTGTCGATATCGAGAATATCTATTTCTTTCTCATCATCCGTTAAGAAAAGATTGACACCGATAATGGCATCCTGACCGCTATCGATGCGAGCCTGCTTTTGTGCAGCCGCTTCTTCGATACGCATTTTCGGAATGCCTGCTTCAATGGCTTTTGTCATGCCTCCATAACTTTCCACTTCTTCCATCAATGCCCAGGCTTTACGTGCAATGTCGTCCGTCAGCTTTTCAACATATTCAGACCCCGCCCATGGGTCTACCGTTCTGCAAATAGCTGTTTCATTTTGTAAATAAATTTGAGTGTCACGTGCAATCTTTGCAGAAAAATCCGTAGGCAATGCGATAGCTTCATCCAATGCATTGGTATGTAAAGATTGAGTACCGCCTAATACAGCTGCCAATGCCTCGATACAGGTTCTTGTGACGTTATTAAACGGATCCTGTTCCGTTAAACTCCAGCCGCTTGTCTGGCAATGCGTTCTTAAGGCCAAACTTTTTGCGGATGAAGGATTAAATTGTGCAACAATTTTAGACCACAATAATCTTGCGGCGCGCATTTTTGCAATTTCTTTAAAATGCTGCATACCGATTGCCCAGAAAAAAGATAAACGCGGTGCAAAATCATCAATCTTCAATCCTGCTTTAATTCCCGTTCTTATATATTCCAATCCGTCTGAAAGCGTGTAGGCTAATTCTATTTCCGGGGTGGCGCCTGCTTCCTGCATGTGATACCCGCTGATAGAAATGGAATTAAACTTCGGCATATGCAGACTGGTATACTCAAAAATATCCGAAATGATTTTCATAGATTGTACAGGCGGATAGATATAAGTATTGCGCACCATGAATTCTTTCAGGATATCATTTTGTATAGTACCACTTAATAATTTCTGTTCCACACCCTGTTCCTCCGCAGCCACGATATAAAAAGCCAGAACAGGTAAAACCGCACCGTTCATCGTCATAGAAACAGAAATTTTATCCAATGGAATTTCATCAAACAGTATCTTCATATCTTCAACAGAATCGATGGCAACACCTGCTTTTCCTACGTCACCTTGCACGCGTTCGTGATCAGAATCGTAACCACGGTGTGTAGCTAAATCAAAGGCAACTGATAGTCCTTTTTGTCCCTGTGCTAAATTCTTTTTGTAAAATTCATTGGATTTTTCAGCGGTAGAAAATCCGGCATACTGACGAATAGTCCACGGCTGATTGACATACATGGAGGAATAAGGTCCGCGCAAGAATGGCTGAATTCCTGCGGCATAGTTTTCCTGCAAAAAATGAATACTGCTAACAGCAGTTTCATTTTCACGCTTTACCAAGTCTTCAAATGTACTATCAACCTTAAACTCTGACATTCAGTAAAGATAAGCAACCTAATTGATTGAAGAAAAATACCGGAAGAAAATATGTGCCGAAAAATTATTTTCCAGGAATATTAGTTATTCTTAGAATAGTGCTTTGAGAAAGCCGGAACTGAAATATCCTTATTTACTAAAGCAACTATCTTAATTGCCAGATAAGAGAAGAATGGTGCAGCTACCACATCCATCAAGTAATGTACATGCTGTAATAATATCAGTGTACCGATAACAAATGCCAGTATTAATAATTTTGTCTTTATAATTTTGTGTTCTGCAATGAAGAAAAAAAGTACGACTGCAGATACATGACCGGAGAAGAATAAATCTTTCACAATATAACTTCCGCTGGTGGAGTTCATAAAGAAATTTGATACTGTATCTTTCAGTACAACCATTCCTATCGGCGGCTCCAGAGGAACTAAGTAAATAGTAATGGTACGCATAATCAGTAATAGACTGTAAGCCTGTAAGCCTTTTATAAATCTAACCGGATTAATAAGATTAGACAAAATAAATGTAGCCAGTGCGGTATACGTTAAAACAAATATCAGATTAGAGGAATCAATCACCGGTAAATGTGCAAGAAAAGGGTCTGAAATCTGTGTGCCTTTTCTGTTTTCAAAAATGGTCATTACTATCCTGCAGTATTTAAACAAAAAGATATACGACAACATTGTCAGCACAAATTGATACTTGATGTTTTTGTGCTGAAGTGCAATCTTCCAGTTTATAATAACAGATTTGAAATATGTACGGATAGTGTTCACAAATAGCTTTTCAGAATGCAAAAGTAATTATTGTACATTATAAATTCACATTTTCAGGAAAACAATATGTACTCTTTTCACTAAAAATTAACAAAATCGCTTTGATAAATGTCTGGAAATATTACTTTGGAGTAATTTCGATAGTTATTTCTTTTGCCTTATCTGTGATTGTAAGCTTTAGTAACTGTCTGGTGGCATCCATTGTTTGTGTATAAAGAGCGCTCCCCCTGACCGTTAAATTCCAGCCCGCAGTATAATGTTTATCCGGTATAAAAATCTCTGTGCTCTGATTAGAAAATCCATCGGAGATAAATGACATTAAAAACACTTTCGTATCAGGATTATACGAGAACGAGCGCAACTTTCCGGCTGTAGCCCTTGGATACACTCTGCAAGCCAGGTCCAGAGCAGGGTTGTCAGACATATCATCCGGATTGCCTGGAAAATAGCCAAAATAAGACCAGCTTGCTTTGAGTTCATCAAATGCCTGCATATGCTTATTTAAATAATTATCAGCATCCTGAAAATTTGCATAGTCGATATTTGACCATTCACCAATATAAAGCGGCACCTGTTGCTTTTGCTGGATGGCTGTGTAGTTATTCTTTAAGATGTTCAGATAGGTATCGTAATTATTTCGTATCGAATTATTTTTATCATCCAAAAGATAACAATGCGGTGCGAACGACAAATGCTTTATGCCATTTCTTGCATCCATTATTACCGGAAGTTTTGTTTGAAAACCTGCCAGCTCTTTGCTGTTGAACAACACACTTGGTTCAAAGAATATGTATTTATCCGGTTCCACCGCTCTAATTTCTCTTATGTATTTTTGATATAATACAGGCAATAATTGAGTTTCTAGATTGGTATTCAAAATGGTACTGATGACACCATCGCCCCAGGGTTCATTAATAATATCATACCCCAACACATAAGGGTTGTTTATTAATCTTTCTGCTATATACTTAGAAGCTTTAACAAATTCATCCTGCAGATAGGGATAGTGATTATAATCCCAGAAACGGCGGGTGGCTTCCTGTGCCGCCGGATTTGCATTGCCGGGTAAGGTCGGGATATCCTGTGCATTGCCATAGGGTGCCTGCCAGGTTCCACGCAATTTATCCTGACTGCTGGTAGCAGTGCCATTTACCGCCAGCACCACATAGATTTCTTCATTGGTAAATGTTTCTACCACTTTTACTATGGAATCAAGTTTATTCGTCGCAAAAACAGCACTATCCGGTTCAATAGCATTCCAGTTCCAAAATAATCTTACTGAATTTAAACCCCATTCATTAATCAGGCGTTTAGCACTGTTGGAGTTATAACGGGTATATCCGCCGGGGTCGTCATTGGTGTATAAACTTGCTCCGTGAAAAATGAGCGTACGTCCGTACTCATCCTGAAATACATTGGAGTCTTGTTCATACGTATTCCCGGTATTTTCTTTATTGCATCCTGTAAAAATTAACGCTAATAAAAAACCTGTTATGATAAATTTATTTCCGGCAAAGAACATAATCTACTTTGGTGTAATTTCAATAGTTATTTCTTTTGCATTCTCTGTGGTTATAAGTTTCAACAATTGTCTGGTAGCATCAAAAGTTTGCGTATAATTTGTTGTGCCTGTTACCGTCATATCCCATCCTGAAGGATAAAAACGGTTTGGTATAAAAATTTCTGTTGGCTGTGTTATTGCGCTGTTTGCAATAAATGTCATCTTGAATTTTTTCGTTGCAGGATCAAAACTAAAGGAGACAATTTTTCCGGCTGTAGCTTTTGGATAAGCTCTTACCAAATGTGACAAAACAGGTGTCTCCGTTCTATCGGCATTTAAGGGACTCCAACCACCAAGATCATTGCTCCAATAAGTCCAGTGCCATTGATTCCTGTCTGACATTGCATTAAAGTCATTTAAATAATCCACAAAACCTGCCTGAGATGGTGACAAGCCGAATTCACCCGTCATCAAAGGAATACCTCCGTGCTTTTTTAAATCTTTAATCCGTTCCCGTTCCCAGTCTTTTAGCTGCTGCTTTGAAGTAGCTGTATATCCATTTCCTTCATGAGTGTCATAAGGATAACAATGAGGTGCATATACTAGTTTGGCAGAGCTGCGCGTATCTTTAATCGCAGACAGATTGGACGGTGCCCCAAAAGTGACCGGTGCCGGTGTTGGCTCAAAAAAGATATACTTATCAGGTGCTGCGTTTCTTAAAGCAGGAATTAATCGATTATAAAATGCAGTTAACTGTACACGTTCAAATTCGCCCGTCAAAAATACTTTTACCAAATCACCCCCCCAGGGCTCATTCATCAAATCGTAACCAATTACATATGGATTGTTCTTAAAACGCTCTGCAATTTTCTGCCATGCTAAAATATAATGGTCTTGCAAATCTTTATGGTTCGTGTATTGCCAGAAATTTATCCAGCTATTAACCACAGTTGGGTCAATGTTTTTCAACCACCACGGTGTTCCACCAGGCAAACTAATAGGTGCAGCTCCAT
Organism: Chitinophagales bacterium; assembly: GCA_020848255.1. Lineage (GTDB taxonomy): Bacteria > Bacteroidota > Bacteroidia > Chitinophagales > JADIYW01 > JADJSS01. Next base: position 6,374 of record JADLAJ010000003.1, on the reverse strand, counting down.
TGGTACGACAAGCCCAAGCCGGTGCACCGTTGCCACCAACAGCAGCACCATACACGTCCTGATGCATATCAATCATCACATACATTCCGCGTGAAGTGTACCAGTTGATACGACGTTCCAATTCATTTAAATAAACTTCATCATAAATTCCTTTTTCTGGCTCGATAGCCACCCAGGAAGTCAAATATCGAACAAAGTTAAATCCAAAAGCCGTATCTTCTCTTTCCACATCGGACTCTGCTATCCAAGGATGATAGTTTCCACCTTTAGCGCTGGAAGAAGTATTTAGACCATGTAAAATTAAATGCCTTCCATACTGATCCTGAATGATAGTTGGATCATCTGTAATTGATTTACTTGTATTGTCTTTTTTACAGGAAAAAAGAAAGAAAGAAATGCAAAGATAAATGTAATAACGCTTCATCTTACTAAGATAAACAACATCACCATAAATTGGTATATGCATTTGATAAAAAACTAAAGAAAAATTTCGCCAACCAAATAGCAAACTGCCTGACCACTCATTTCTACTCTGTCGTTAAGATGTTTGCATTTTAAAAAGCCTGTGCGTTTTGATAATTGCATTGCCGTCATTTCTGTCTTATTTAATTTCTTTGCCCAAAATGGAATTAACACAGAATGTGCGGAACCGGTTACCGGATCTTCATCAATACCAGATTGAGGTGCAAAGAATCTTGACACAAAATCTACTTCTATCCCTTTTGCTGTTATGATGAGATTCTTGTTTAACTGATTTATCAAAGTAAAATCCGGTTGACAATTCTGCACTGCATCTTCATCTTCCAGTAAGGCAACAAACTTTGTTTTTGAATCGTAAAATGCAATTGGATGCGTGCCTATTGCCTGAGCCAAAACTTCCGGTGCTTTTTCTATTTGAGTTTCTATAGATGGAAAATTCAACGTAATCCATTCTTCATTTTTTGTAACAAATAAATCGCCAACCATACAAGTGAAATGAATTTCATTTTTATCATAATTCAAATAATTATAAATAACAAATGACGATGCTAAAGTGGCATGACCACACAGTTCGATTTCTACAGTTGGTGTAAACCATTTTATATGAAAGTGATTATCTTCTTGTACAAAAAATGCGGTTTCTGCCAAATTATTTTCAGCGGCAATTTGTTGCATAGTCTCTGTTGGCAACCATTTTTCTAATGGCACTACTGCTGCCGGATTGCCTTTAAAAACTTCATTCGTAAAAGCATCTATCTGGTAAATTTTCATTCAATTAAATTTTTAGTAAAGTAAATGATTTTTATCAAGTAATAAGTCGGAATTCTAGAGTAAAATTAAAATTATTTAGAAACCATCTAAAGATTTACAGTAACTAAATTTAAACTTAATTATACTTGAATACACAAGATAGAAATGTTGTATAAATTTGATATAGATAAATATATTCAAATGAAAAAATTAGAAAATCTTAAATTTTTAAAGATGACAACCGCTGTAGCTGTATTGCTTATTTCTATAGTTGGTTGTAAACCAAAATTAAGCACCAATGATTTCACTGTAGATGGTGGAATTGACTCTCTGCAAATAACAGCCAGTGGGATTTTTCAATCGCTACCTCAGCAAGCAGATAATCCGGCAAATCCAATAACAGCAGAAAAAGTAGCATTGGGTAAGATGCTGTATTATGATACAAGATTATCGATGAAAGGAAATAACAGTTGTAATTCCTGTCATAACCTGTCAACTTTTGGTGTTGACAACAAAGCGTTTTCCATTGGCGATGACGGTTTACCCGGCGGCAGAAACTCACCTACTGTTTTGAATGCAGCATTACACACCACACAATTTTGGGACGGCCGAGCCAAAGACGTGGAAGAGCAGGCTGGTATGCCTATTATGAATCCTGTTGAAATGCATATGCCAAGCAAAGCATTGGTGGAAGACAGACTGAAAAAAGATGAAACGTATAAAAAACTATTTGCTGCTGCTTTCCCAACTGATAAAAATGCGGTTAGTTATGGAAATTTAGAAAAAGCTATAGGTGCATTTGAGCGAACGTTAATTACGCCATCTAAATTTGATGAGTATCTATCCGGAAAAGCAAATGCGCTGACGAAAGAAGAAAAAGAAGGACTTGATATTTATATCAAAACAGGCTGCACTACTTGTCATGCTGGTGTTGCGTTAGGTGGACAGATGTTTCAAAAATTTGGCATCTATGGAAACTATTGGGATTTAACCAAGAGTGCTAAAGTGGACTCCGGTAAAATTACTATTAGTAAAAATGCTGCTGACTTATTTGTGTTTAAAGTTCCGTCTTTGAGAAACGTTGAAAAAACCGGACCTTATTTCCACGACGGAAGTGTGTCGGATTTAAACAAGGCAATTTCTATCATGGCAAAATCAGAACTGAATAAAACCTTGAGTGATCAAGAGGTGGAAAGCATTGCGGCCTTCCTGAAAACACTGACAGGAAAAGTGCCGGAAGACGCGATGAAGAATCCGTTTCAAAAATAAGCGAAGTATGAATAAGCAAGAAGGAGCCTGGACTAATCAGGCTCCTTTCTTTTCTGATTACTTAACTTTAGGTAAGTATACCGTAACTTATAAACTAATAACTTAGCAGTCAATATGGATACTTACGGTTTAATTTTACTGATTGCAATGCCCATTTTTGTGGTGCTCATTTTAATTGAAATCATAGCTTATGCTATAAAAAATAAAGAATACAACTATATTGACTCCGTTTCCAGTTTGTATTCCGGCATGACGAATACCATTAAAGATGTTTTAGGCTTAACTATTGTTGTTTTCTCGTATGAATTTTTAGTAGACAATTTATCTATTTTTCACTGGAAAGAAAATACTGCGCTAACGTATATAATTGCATTTATCGTAATGGATTTTGGTGGTTACTGGTATCACAGAATCTCGCATACTGTAAATTATTTTTGGAATCTGCATATCATACATCACAGTAGCGAAGAATATAACTTGCCTTGTGCTTTACGTCAGCAATTTGCTGTCTTAAGTAATTTACTATTCATATTCTGTATTGGAATTTTTCTTGCAGTTCTCGGCATTCCGAAAGAAGTCTATATCATTACAGCACCCATACATTTGTTTATGCAATTCTGGTATCACACCAAATTAATAAATAGGATGGGATTTTTAGAAAAAATAATTGTAACACCTTCACATCATCGAGTGCACCATTCCATGAATGCAATTTATATGGATAAAAACTATTCGCAGATATTTATAATCTGGGACAAACTATTCGGCACTTTCCAGGAAGAATTAACAGAAGAGCCTTGTGTATATGGCGTTCGCAGACCGGTACGCACCTGGAATCCGTTTTTAATAAACACACAACACGTTTGGTTACTTATTAAAGATGCCATCCGAACTAAAAACTGGGTGGATAAAATTAGAGTCTGGTTTATGCCAACCGGTTGGCGACCAAAAGACATCGAAGAAAAATATCCTGTTTTTTATTTAAAAGCAGATGATGTGTATAATTTTGAAAAATACAATCCAAGATATTCAAAAAAATTTCAAATCTGGAGTCAGATACATCTAACCGTAATGTTTTTATTAATGGGTTTTCTCTTCTTCAATATAAAAAACTTACAAAGCAATAATCTATACATTTATTATGGCTTGTTTTTATTGTTTTCCATTTTTTCTTATACAACGTTGATGGATAAGAAACTACTTGGTGTTATTACAGAATGTATTAATTTGTTGTTCGTTACTGGTATTGTTTATACTACTCAAAATTGGTTTGGAATAAATAAATATATTCATAATGGTTATTTCATCGTGTTTTCATTTTTTGTTTTAGAGACGATTGCCGCTATCTATTTTTATTTTATTGAATTTAAGAAAGAGCTAAAGCCTCAAATCGTTTAAATGCATTTTAAATAAGCAGTAATTTTATTTTATGAAAAAAACAATCGACATACAGGGAACAAAAGTACATCTAAACGGTGAAGGTAAATCCACTATCATTATGATTCACGGCTGGCCTGACACACACGAAATATGGCAGCAACAAGTCGATTTTTTAAAGAAAGATTTCACCTGTGTTACTTTCTCGCTACCTGGCTTTGAAAAAGGTGATACCAAAAAATACACACTGGATGATATTATACTTCGTATAAAAGCAATAGCAGATACGGTAAGTCCGGAAAATAAAGTCATTTTGATGGTGCACGACTGGGGCTGTGTCTTCGGATATGAGTATGCAATGCGCTATCCAGAAAAAATAGAAAAAATGGTGGCGATAGATGTCGGCGATGCCTCTTCTCCGGAATTTGAGAAAACGTTAAGTGTTCAGGCCAAACTGATGGTCTTCTCTTATCAGATTACGTTAGCGTTAGGCTGGCTTACCAAGAATAATTTTATTCATAAAACCATGGCGAAAGGCTTGAAGGCCAGAAGTAATTTTGACAATATACACGCCGGTATGGGGTTGCCGTATGCCATGCGCTGGTTGGGTGCAAACGGTGGCATGAAATCTCTTAAGCAAATAAAACCCGGCTTTCCGTTTTTCTACACTTATGGATTGAAGAAACCTTTTGTTTTCCAAACGGAAAAATGGCTGAAAGAGTTGCAAAAAAATCCGGCTAATAAAGTACAGGCATTTGATTGCAGTCACTGGGTAATGGTGGACAAAGCCGATGAATTTAATGAAGCGGTGAAAAATTGGTTAACAAAATAAATTACAACAATATGCAACACATTAATATCACAGAAAATTTTCCGTTTCCCGTAGAGAAACTCTTTAGTTATTTGGAAAAGCACGAGAATTTAGAAACTCTTTTTGCCCCATTAAATGTGAAAACCATAAAAGATGGCAACACAGAAAAATACGGCGTCGACTCCATTCGCAGTTTACAATTTGCCATCATTCCATCTTTTGAAGAAACAGTTACTGTCTATAAAAAAAATGAGTTGATAGAATATAAAATAACAAAAGGTAGTCCGCTGAAAAATCATTATGGTATTATGAAATTTTCATCCACCGCAGAAGGTTCCGACTTACACTATACCATTGAGTTTGACTCGGATATTCCCTTTGTGGCGGCTATTGTAAAGATTGGTTTAGAAAATGGCATTATTAAAGGTTTGAAAAAACTAAAAACGACTCCGCTATAATTTATACGGAAATACGTTCAAAAGAATTTCAGGTACCCATCCTTAATTTTTCCGTAATTAAGTGTCAGCGCATCATAAATATAATTTTGCTTTAACTTCCAGGGAGCTTTTGTGCCTTGTTTGGGTAAATTTCCTGAACGGATGGCCCGTTGCACATATCCGGATTTAAAATCCATTAATGGCTCTGTATCTATTGGTTTATCCGATTTCGCGACAAACATTTTTTTGTTCATTTTTTCAGTTTCTTTAATCAGCCTGCAAAAATAAGAAGAAGCTAAATCTGCCTTTAATGTCCAGGAAGCATTTGTATAACCAACGACAAAAACAAAGTTGGGCACATCTTTTATCATCATTCCTTTATAGACAACTGCATCATTCGGATCGGGCTCAATATCATCTATATACATTTTAATTCCACCAATCATTTGCAATTCGAGTCCTGTAGCGGTTACAATAATATCTGCTTTTAATTCCTCCCCTGTTTCCAAAAGTATACCTTCTTTTGTAAATGTATCTATATGAGCGGTTACTACACTTGCCTTGCCTTTATTTATCGCTTTAAATAAGTCTCCTTCCGGCACCACGCATAAACGTTCATCCCATGGATTGTATTTGGGAGTAAAATGCGTAGCCACATCATAGCCTTTGGATAATTCCTTCACAGGACTTTTGATGAAAAATTTCTTCATCATTTCCGGTTGTGCCCTGCTGAGTGACTACTGCAGCATACTTATACCCACATGTGCCGTTCTGTTGATAGAATACATCAGTTGTGCAGGCAATAATTCATTCATCTTTTTTGGAAACAAACTTTGGTTTGGCACACTGACCACATAAGTTGGTGAGCGCTGCAGCATCGTTACATGCTTTGCTTTATCTGTCATTGCGGGCACTAGTGTAACTGCAGTTGCACCACTTCCAATTACAATTACTTCTTTGTCCGTATAATCTAAATTATCCGGCCATAACTGCGGATGAATGATAGTACCTTTGTATGTATCCATTCCTTTAAAATCAGGCGTGTAGCCTTTTTCGTATTTATAATAACCCATACAGGATTCTAAAAAATCACAAGTATAAACTGCTGTTTCATTTGTTTTAGTGTTTAGACAATGGACAGACCAAAGTGTGTCTTTAGTACTCCATCTTATTTCAGTTACTTTAGTATTGTATTTTATTTTTGATTCAACTTTATACTCTTTTGCCGTTTCTTTTATATAGCTTAATAT
>JADLAJ010000002.1 GCA_020848255.1 Chitinophagales bacterium | reverse complement strand
GAGTACTGGCTTTCAGATGCTTTTCCCACATCTGTGTAAGCATAATCTACTGCTACAAAATCTTTGTATTTGAAACCTGCTCCGAGATTAGGCTGTACACTAAACGTTTTTTTGCCTTTAGAGTTTAGCACTTTCTGGAAATTATTAACTCCACCGCGCACGTAAAAGATTTTCCATAACCCTAATTCCACGCCTATACGCGGATCCATGCTTATTTTTCTGGTGGAAACGAGTGTATTTCTCTGTCCGTCAGTAGTAAGTTCCCAGTCTATTTCAGCTGTCAGGTCAATTTTTCCTTTGAACGTTTTGTGATAGGCGGCACCAAACTGAATTCTCGGTAAGGTGATTTCTGTAGAACTCTTTGGAATGGTATTGCTGGTTTGCGCCAAAATCTGTTTTTCTCTATCTGTAAAACTGTAAGACCACGCATTGAACGTTGTGGTGATATCTTTTACCGTCAAACCAATTTTCCAGTCCTTGATAGTATACATTACGCCCACATCAGCACCAAAACCCCAGGATTTAGCAAAACCGCCGGCTTTGTTGTGTACAATTTTAGTGGTAACGCCCACGGATAAATTAGGAATGATAGTACGTGCATAAGAAAGTAAAATACCATAGTTTCCAACAGAGAAATTTCGAACGTTATCATAATTTACGCTTCCGTCCGCATCAATCAGGTCTAAGGTATTTGGAATATCATCTACCCCGAAACGCATAAAATTAATGGCAAAAGCGTGTTTATTGCTGTCTAAAGGAAAGGCGATACCTGCATAATCGTATTTGGCAATACCTGCAAAATATTCATTATGCATGAAACTGAACTGCATTTTGGTCGGAATTCTAACTAAACCCGCCGGATTCCAGTAGCCGGCCGTAATATCATCCGTAGATGCAACGACTGCGTTGGCCATACCAAAATTATGGGCGCCTACACCGATATACATAAAATCATTACTATATTTTGGTGGCCCTGCGAATGAACAGGTGGCCAGTAAAATCAGTAAAACAAAAAAAGATAATTTGGTTTTTTGTAAATGCATCATGTATTTAAACGATTCATTAAAAATAGTATTGTGCCAATCACGCATGGCATTGGTAAATTTACCCAAAATCTCGTAATATTCAGATAATATTTACTGAATTTTAGTTGCATTCAGGCTGTTTTATAAATATTTGGAAAAATTATCGTTCACATTTGAGTTTTAGCATTTCACAATTCGTATTTTTGCCGAAACTGAACAGAAAAACATGAATTTTGTAGAAGAGCTCAAATGGCGTGGAATGTTGCATGATATCATGCCTGAAACCGAAAAATTATTAAACACAGAGGTGGTAAATGGTTATATTGGCTTTGATCCGACGTCTGATTCTCTAGGAATTGGAAATATGGTGCAGGTAATGACCTTGCTGCATTTTCAGCGATGCGGGCATAAGCCGATTGCATTGGTGGGTGGTGCTACCGGTATGGTGGGCGACCCAAGCGGTAAAAGTGCGGAACGGAATCTGTTGTCGGAAGAATTGTTAAAGCATAATCTGGAAGGACAAAAAAGACAATTAGAGAAGTTTCTGGATTTTGACTGTGGTGCAAACTCTGCTGAAATTGTAAATAATTACGACTGGTTTAAGAATTTTTCATTCCTGGAATTTATCCGGGATGTTGGAAAATACATCACCGTAAACTATATGATGAGCAAAGATTCTGTAAAAAACCGACTGGAAGGCGGTATGTCTTTTACGGAGTTCAGTTACCAGTTAGTGCAGGGATATGATTTTTATTATTTATGGAAAAACCACGGTGTGAAACTGCAGCTGGGCGGCAGCGATCAGTGGGGGAATATTGTAACAGGTACAGAACTGATTCGTAAGAAAGATGGCGGTGAAGCACATGCTATTACAACGCAGCTGATAAAAAAAGCAGATGGCACTAAATTCGGCAAAACGGAAAGTGGCAACATCTGGCTGGATCCTAAAAAAACATCACCATATAAATTTTATCAGTTCTGGTTAAATGCCAGCGATGCGGATGTAAAAAACTGGATTCGCGTTTTTTCCATGAAAGGAAAAGAGGAAATTGAAGCGCTGGAACAACAACAGGATGTAGCCCCGCATTTGCGGGTGTTGCAAAAAACACTGGCGGAAGAAATTACCATCAGGGTACACAGCAAAGAGGATTACGAACAGGCTTTAAAGTCATCGGAAATATTGTTTGGTAAGGCGACAAAAGAAAATCTGGAACAGTTAACGGATACGCAAATACTGGATATATTTGATGGTGTTCCAACGTTTACTATTTCAAAAGATAAATTGTCGGCAGGTATCAGTATTCTTGATGTTTTAGCACAGGAAACCACTATTTTGCCCTCAAAAGGAGAAGCTAAAAAACTGGTGAGTGCCAACGGGATTGCTGTTAATCTGGAAAAATTTGCAGATGTAAACGGAATGCTGAATGCAGATAATTTAATTAACGGAAAATATATTATTGTCAAAAAAGGTAAGAAAGATTTTTATCTGATTATTGCTGAATAAGCAGCTATTTCTTCTTTGCAATCGTGATAAAATAATTGAAAATACTTTCCTGTTTATAAAGGATATCCTGCACGATTTCCATATTTCTTTTTTGCAGTAATGCATTGTATTCTTCAATATTTAATTGCACGGGATGCAGCATGTCTCCGGGAATTAACTGAAAAATTTTCTTTAAGAAATTGTGGCGGTGCGCATCAGTAGAAATAATCAGATATCCGTTTGGTTTCAATGATTTCACTAAGTTATCGTAACATTTTTCAATGTCATTTACATGGTTAATCGCATTCATGCAATAAATGATATCGTACTTTTCTGTTTCATTAAGTGCTTCTATCGGAATGCTTTTAAACTGCGTCCATGGATATTTTTCCGGCGTATAATGTGGTAAAGTTTCGTATTTATTCAGTAAAGGATCAATTGCATCTACCGTATTGCTTTTGAGAATAATAAAAATCCCTGCAGGACCACAGCCCGCATCTAAAATTGTTTGACTTGAAGGAATGGCAACATATTTCGAAATGGTCAGCAATACTTCCTGCCAGTAGTGGCTTTTCCATTGCAGATACTCAGTAGCGTCTTTTTTCTGAAGATAGTTTTGCCACCACTTATATTCCAGTGTTTGTGCTAATTTCCATTTCCAGGATGTGGTCTCTTCCAATTCAATTAATTTCTGTCAAATTTATAGTTTATATCCGACAGTAACGATAATTGATGGTTTTTTTGTGCTGAGTGTTGCTGCAGGTACCGGTTTCCATGCTTCCGTATTTAACTGGTAAGGCACATAAAGTTCCTTGAAGTTCGTTTGAACGTAGGCAAGGTCTGCAAAGAAATGTTTACCTCGGTAACCGATACCGGCAGAAAACGTTAAACTTGCCGTATTAATGCCCGTTGGTGCTGAAGTGTTTTTAAAAGGTGATGTTCTGTATTGAATGCCGCCTCTTATACGAATAGGATCGTATTTAAATTCTACGCCGGCTTTGATGGTGTGGAATATTCCGTATTTTTCTTTGATAAGATTGTTAACATAATTTTCATACAATTTTGCATTGGCGTCATTCAAGCCAATTTTTATTTTTGAATTGGAAGCATCACTCAATTCATACTCTACTGCTACCAGTCCATATTTGTGAATATAACCTGCTCCGGCTGTCATTTTCCAGGGCTGCACATATTTATATTTGGACGCACCATCCGGAGAATCGCCCGTATAAATTACCGACTGACTGGCATAATCTGCTTCCATATGTGTTTGGTACGCATCTTTCATGAATAAAATTCCCGGCGTTTGAAATGCGAGTGATAAACGCAAATTCGAAATAGGCATCCCGATAATTCCCAACTTGAGATTAAATCCAACGCCTCTGGTTTTTAAATAGGTTTCATTCAAAAAAGAATTCAAATCATAAGCAGAATCACGCACGTCTTTTTCTTCCAAACGAATACGTTCTGTGTAATTAACAATCGGAATACCAATAGAGGCACCTACCATTATCTTTTCTTTATATGAACTGGCGAAACCAATTGCCAGTTCGTTGATGCCACCGGATTTCTGTATCCTGAATTCCTGTTGCATGTTGCCGTTGTTGGTAGCCGTATAGGTGTTGCCCAGTGAGTCTATGGAAATCAATCCCAGCTGATAAGCGATACTGGCATCAAAAGGATAGTTGTCTGCTGCATCCGTTGAATCCGTAATGTAATCCCGGTCATTCAGCTTTTCGTAGTAATTATTAAGTAAACTGTTTTTAGAGTTATAGCCACTGAAAAAATAGTTGCTGTTAAAATTTGCCAGCCTGTTTACGGCAACCCCAAATTTTAAGCCATTCCATTTTTTATTGGTAGAGGAATTTGCATATCTGCTTACCACCACCACTCCGATATTTGCCAACTGAAATTTCACCTTACTGTCTTTAGTCGAATTGTCTAAATAGGTGGAAGTAGATTTGTTGATAGAAATTGCCGGTGAGAGCGTAAACTCCGTAGAGCTGAATTTTGCAATGCCGGCAGGATTGGTAGATATGGAACTGATGTCTGCACCGATAGTACCCATCGTGTTGCCTAAAGCAACGTTTCGCGCGGTTCCCTGTACGCCGGGTGTGCTGTATCTCAATGCATCCACATCCGTTTGTGCATAGGAAAATGATACTAGTATAGATAGTAAGCTAAAGGTGAATACTTGTTTACGCATCAGATAATATTAATATAGTTATTTCGGACGTGTCCCAATTTTAATTCCACTGTTTCCGTTTCCTGAATTGTTATTGTTGTTATATGACGGAGACGGTGCAGTGCTGTTATTCCAGTTATTATTGGCTGGTTGGTTGTTGTATCTGTACACATCATTATTTTCAGGTGTGGAGTTAGTATTGGTTTTATTCGTGGTATTATTATTCCATTTTTTACTTGGCGCAACTTGTTGCTGATTTGTTGTACCTTTTGTCAATCCGCCATTATTTGTATTGGATGGGTAATTATAATTATAGTTAGTGTTATTACTTTTTGTCGTATTATTCGTGTTGTTGTATCCACCGGTTCTTGGAGTGTATATAACATTTTTTCGCTGCTGGTCGTAAAACCCTTCGTAATTGGAAAAGCCGTTGTTGTAAATCGTATTTGAACAAAAAGGAGAAAATCCAAAATTATTCCATGAATTCCAGCCAACATTGTTCCAGTTATTAAACGGACTGTTAAATCCTGTATTATACCAGCTGTTGAAACCTGGTTGTACTATTATAAATTGTGTATTATTACAAAATGGGTTGTAGAAATTATTGTATCCATATGTCCAGCTGGGTGTAAATGCGTAACTGTTCCAGTTGTTCCATCCGTAATTATTATTGAATGAATTCCATGGATCGTAAAAATTGTTATTCCAGTTGTTCCATCCGTAATTAAACTGAAAAGACGGATTGTGGAATCTTCTTATTCTGTCAGAATAACCATAACCCCAGTCGGCGCTGTAATCATCGCTGTAGTCATCGTTATTTCTGATATAATTGTTATCGTTGGAAGGTGATTGCATTCGGGAACTTGTATTCCCTTCCTCATTATAAGGCTGTGTTTTTTCCACAGGAATTATTTTTTCCGTTTGCCCGGCAGGAGCCGAATAGGTTGGTTTTACTTTTACTTGTTTTGATCTGGGTGCATCATACACATCATCCTGCGCCATCACTCCATTTATCTGGAATAAACAAAACAGTAAAGTGGAAAAAATAACTATATTTTTCATATCAGTGAATTTTAATCTTTTGGCAATCTTAAATCCCTTAATTTTATAAACCAAAATTATGCTATTTTAGTTTCATCTGTATCAGTTAATATGTTATAATTTGAGCAGATGGAATATCATATCAATAATTTTATGTTCAATGAAAGATATTTCAAAAAGCATACCAAATTATGTTAATTAACATCTAATCAATAAAAATGAGCAAGGAAATCACAAGCAGAGCGGAAAATTACTCAGAATGGTACAACGATTTAGTCTTAAAAGGCAATCTGGCGGATTACTCCGCGGTGCGTGGCTGTATGGTGATTAAACCATATGGATTCACTTTGTGGGAAAATATGCGGGATGTACTGGACAGAAAATTCAAAGAAACAGGACATGTCAATGCCTATTTCCCACTGTTTGTACCGAAAAGTTTATTTGAGGCAGAAGAAAAAAACGCCGAAGGTTTTGCCAAAGAATGTGCGGTAGTAACGCATTATCGTTTGAAAAATAACCCGGATGAGCCGGGAAAATTGATGGTGGATCCGGAAGCGAAACTGGAAGAAGAATTAGTGGTGCGTCCGACTTCGGAAGCCATTATCTGGAACACGTATAAAAAATGGATACAATCCTACAGAGATTTGCCTTTACTGATTAATCAGTGGGCGAATGTGGTGCGCTGGGAAATGCGTACGCGACTCTTTTTACGTACGGCAGAGTTTTTATGGCAGGAAGGACATACGGCACATGCCACCAGACAGGAAGCAATAGCAGAAGCGGAACAAATGATTAATGTGTATGCGGATTTCGCAGAGAATTATATGGCTTTGCCGGTTATCAAAGGATTGAAATCGGAAAGCGAGCGTTTTGCCGGTGCCGAAGAAACCTATACGATTGAAGCGATGATGCAGGACGGCAAAGCTTTGCAGTCGGGTACCTCACATTTTCTGGGACAAAATTTCGCCAAAGCATTTGATGTTACCTTTGTCAATAAAGAGAATCAGCCGGAGTATGTCTGGGCAACGTCCTGGGGTGTTTCTACGCGTCTGATTGGTGCCTTGATTATGGCGCATTCTGACGATGATGGCCTGGTGATGCCGCCAAAACTGGCACCGCATCAGGTGGTGATTATTCCTTTCCTATCCAAGAATGTGGAGGAAACCAACAGCATGATTGAAAAGGCGAATGAACTGAAAAAAGACCTGGCAAAACTGGGCATCCGTGCGATTGTGGACAGCGACGAAACCAAACGTCCGGGCTTTAAATTTGCGGAATATGAACTGAAAGGTATTCCTTTGCGCGTCGTGATTGGACCGCGTGATTTAGCCAACGGCATGGTGGAAATTGCACGACGTGACACAAAGGAAAAAGCGCAATTTGCTGTAGAGAATTTAACAGGCACAATAGCAGGTTTGTTGGATGATATACAGCAAAATATGTTCAATAAGGCAAAAGCATTCAGAGAAGAAAATATTACGAAAGTAGACGATTTTGAAACTTTCCAGATATTGTTAGATGAAAAACCGGGCTTCTTATTAGCACACTGGGACGGCACTGCTGAAACCGAAGACAAAATAAAAGAACTCACCAAAGCAACCATTCGTTGTATTCCTTTGGACAATCCGCAGGAAGAAGGCAAATGCATTTTTTCAGGCAAGCCAAGTAAGGAAAGAGTATTGTTTGCGAGAGCGTATTAAGATTTATAAAAAAAAATGTAATTTTACTATATGTCATCGCAATTTGAAAATCTAAATACAATTATTGGTAATGGTAAATCATATAGAGTTCCAATATATCAAAGAGATTATTCTTGGACTAAAGATGATTGGGAAGATTTATGGAATGACATTTTAGATTTAGAAATAGATAATCAGCATTATTTAGGTTATTTAGTTTTACAACAAATAAATAAGACTGAACAAATCTATGAAGTTATTGATGGTCAACAAAGATTGACAACAGTCTCTTTATTAGCATTAGCTGTAATAGCAATTCTTAAAAAATGGGCTGAGGAAGGAATTGAAAGTGAACTTAATGAATTAAGGAGACAAGAAGAAATTAGAAGATATATTGGGAATGTAGATACATCAGGAACAGCAAATTCTACATTTTTACCAATTTTACCAAAATTAATTCTAAACAGAAATAATGATGACTATTACAAAAGTTATCTATTAAATTTAAGGACTCCAACTGCTATAAATAAATTAAAACCATCAGTAAAGTTATTACAAAAATCATTCGATTTCTTTTACACAAAATTAGAAGATAAATTTGGACAAAATAAACTAGGAGCAGAAATTACTCATTTTTTAGAAAAAACGATTGGAAATGGATTAGTGTTTACTATTATTGAAGTCCAGAATGATTTAGATGCATTTAAAGTGTTTGAAACTGTAAATGCAAGAGGTGTTAAATTATCTCCAGCAGATTTGTTAAAAAATTATTTGTTCAGCCAAGCAGCAAAGAAAGGACAAATTGATCTTGATGAAGCTGAAAGAAGATGGCAAAATATTGTAAATACTTTGGCCAATAATGATGTGACAACTTATATTAGACATTATTGGAACAGTAAATATAAACTAAAAAGACAACCTGAACTGTTTAAGGCAATTAAGAATGAAGTTACAGATGCTGATAAAGCATTTCATTTATTTAATTCATTAGAAAAACAAGCAGTTTTCTATAAAGCATTTGATACTCCTTTTGATGAAGATATTTGGAGTAATGAAGAAAGAAAACATTTGCAAGTATTAAACTTGCTAGAAGTAACTACATGTAATTCACTTATGCTTGCATTTCTTGAAAATTGTGAAAGGAAGGATTTTCATATTTTATTAAGAGAAATATCGGTTATATCATTACGATATAATATTAGTCAGCTAAATCCAAATGAGGCTGAGAGATTGTATTCTAGCGTTGCAAATCAAGTATATTCTAAGAATTTGATTGATGTAAGATCTATTGTTACAGCTTTAAAAAATATCTACGTAGAAGATGATAGTTTTGAGCAAGCCTTTTCTAAATCATCTATAAATACAAGACGGAAAAAAAATTTAGTAAAATATATTTTAATAAAATTAGAGAATCAAATTTCAAATACTGATTATCAATTTGAGGAAGCTAGTGCTTCAATTGAACATATATTACCTGAAAATCCTGGCAGCAATTGGGATACTAATTTTTCTCCAGAAATTCAAGATGAGTTTATATATAGAATAGGGAACTATACTTTATTGTCAAAAAGTACTAATAATAAATTGGATAATGAAAAAAGTTTCTTAGAAAAACTGGAATCTTACAAGCTAAGTAAGTATAAGTTAAGTAGTGAATATTGTTTATATGATGATTTTAATCCTAGTGCATTGCAATTAAGACAAAATAGAATGGCAAAAATTGCAAAGGGCATTTGGAAAAGTGCTTTTATAAAATAATTTTAAATTATCCTAATTTTCTCTATCGGTAGTTGTCCTTACTAATCGAAATTTCTATGATTTAAGAAGTCACCAAACTATTAAGATTATATAATTATTTCCCAATGCCTTGGTTTATATCTCACGAACCAAACTATTTTCCTTTTCTTCCTATGCTCATCTTCAATGAAATCAATACTAAATCAGCCATGTTTTTTACAAAAACCACCACAAATACTAAAGCGTAATTCATCACTCTTGTTTTTGTTCAGAAAATAAATCCATACCCAATAATTACAAACATGCCGAAGTAAATACACGTTAATGTATGTTCACTTCGTGTATACTGGCATTGCTCGTAAAGTTTTTGTTTTTGATGGAACGAAGGAATAAAATAAAATGAAACCAGTACAATAAAGTAATTACTAAAATTTGTCCGTACGTGATATTCGTTTCCATTGTTACATCTTTCGCATCGGATAAATGTGCAATAGCAAGGTAGAAACCAACCAGACAAATGATGTTCCAAAAGCTGAATTTCAGTGCATTTATGATGCGTATTTTAAAAGTCTCATTGGAAACAAAAAACAGCAATAATACGGTATTGCACAACCAGTAATTTATTAATTCAATGACAAAACAAAATAAAACCGCACCAGGTGTCCAGTTAAATAAAATAATTCCTAAAACCGGAATTAACAAATTCAACCAGAATTGATGCAATGGGGATAGCCGCACAAATGAACTTAGCAAGCTGACTATACTATACTATACGTGTTTTTCATTTAATGGTTTTAATAAAGGTAATAATTTTCGCTATCTTTGTTTTCACTTTCAGCAATAAATCAGCTGCAGTTAACGTATGAAAAAAACACTTGAACTCACACTTTCTCCGGAAATTGCTTTTGATGAAAATGAACTTCATCAGCACATAAAATCTTCTTTACAAATAAAAG
>JADLAJ010000001.1 GCA_020848255.1 Chitinophagales bacterium | reverse complement strand
TCCTATTCTAAGATGTTTTCGTTTGCATTTGATGGTATTACCGCCTTTTCAAACCTTCCGTTGCGATTGGCCACTTATCTGGGGTTTGCGGTATCTTTGATATCTTTCTTCTTCATTCTTTATACCCTGTACCAAAAATATTTTAAACATGATGTCGTGCAAGGATGGTCTTCTTTGATGGTCAGCATCTTGTTTATTGGAGGTGTGCAATTAATTTGCCTGGGTATTATTGGTGAATATCTGGGCAGAATTATGGATAATGTAAAACAGCGCCCCTTGTACATCGTGAGAGAAAGTAATCTATAGTAATTTCAATATTGTATTATTCAGATTTGCAACTGCATCTTTAATATTCCAGTTTTCTTTATTTCTTCTCTCAACATAATTAGAAATGGAACGAATCTCAATTCCCGGCTTATTAATTAATTTCAATACATAATAAAATGCCAGTCCTTCCATATTTTCTGTATCGGCATTATATTTCTCCTGAATGATTTTTATCGTTTTATCGTTTCCGTGTACCTTGTTGACCGTTATTGATGTAGCCTTTGGTAGGTTTATTTTGGTATGAAATGCTGACAATACCGGTTCGCATAATCCATATTGGAAAGCATCTTCTTTGGTGTCAATAAATCCCAAATCAAAAAAATCCTGAAATTCTTCGTCATTTTCCACCCCAAAATCACCATAGGTTTCGGATATAATCTGCACCACTTCTCCAATCTGTAAATTCCGGTTAAAGGCACCGCAAATACCCGCATCTATGTAAAAATCACGATCATATTGCTGTGAATATAAGGACAGATGCGCTGCCGTATTCATCATGCCCATCCCGGTGATTAAGAAATGTAATTGCTCACTGGCAACATACAAACCTGTAAATTCTGCAGATTTTGGTTGAAAATGATCAAATAATGGCTTTAATTCGAGTTTGGTGGCAGCTACAATAGTGATTTTTTGATTTAAGATTTCAGACATAAGAATTCAGATTTTCCATCAAGTAAATACAAATATAGATGTTTAATTAAAAAATAACTTCTCAAATCTCAAATCTCAAATCTTAATTCTTAAATTTATGTCGTGATTTACTTAACACGCAGAGAAACGTTTAATGCAGCACACAGGCTGTATAATAACCATTGGTCGGAAGAACAAAATGATACGATTTTTGGTAAATGTGCCAACAAAAACTGGCACGGACACAACTATATTTTATTTGTGACGGTTAAAGGGGAGCCGGATCCGGAAACAGGATTTATCATCAATGTAAAAGAACTGAGCCAGATTATTAAAGAGGTAATTGTAGACAGACTGGATCATACCAACCTGAATTTAGACGTTAATTTTATTCCGTCTACAGTACATCCAACTACGGAAAATCTGGCAAGAATCATTTGGCAGCAACTGGAACCGCATATAAAAGGCTGTCAGTTGCACAGCATTAAACTGCAGGAAACGGAAAATATTTACGCGGAGTATTTCGGAGAATGATAATTCTTTTCATTTCAAGCTAAGTAAAAAACTATGCTGCAAACCATTCTCAAATATTTTGATGATTTAACGATTTCCGAGTTGTATGATGTATTACAATTGCGCGAAGATGTTTTCCAGATAGAACAAAATTGTATTTATAAAGACATTGATGACAAAGACAAAAAGTGTTATCACTTGATGTTGTACAAAGAGACAGAATTGGTAGCCTACTGCCGTTTAGTACCCGCCGGAATTTCGTATGATGGCTATGCATCAATTGGACGGGTTGTCAGCAGTTCCAAATACAGAAAAGAAGGTTACGGAAGGCAGCTCATGGTAAAAGCAATGGAAAAAATATCGCAGGTATTTCCGCACTTACCGATTAAAATCTCCGCACAGTTATACCTTCAGAAATTTTATGAAAGCTTTGGTTTTACTGCTGTAGGCGAGTGGTACATGGAAGATGAAATACCGCATATTGCCATGGTAAAGAAATAAGTTACACCATCGGTGGCCACGGCGAACTTATCCCCGGATTTTCAGGAATATAGACTACCCAGATATCTTCTCCTTCTCTTCGGTACAAATTGTTTTCATCCCAGCTTACAATTTTGTCTAATTGTTCTGCACCGCCTTTTACAGCAAAGGTATAGGTAATAAGAAAAGGATTTCTGCCATTGATACTTTGAGTGGTATCTCTTTCAATAGATACGATTTTCCCTTCTGCGGCAACACCATTTGTGAGCGCCTGTATCTTTTCTTCACCAATACGTTTTCCGTGTTTGTATAAAAAATATCCGATGACGGCAAAAAGCAGTCCAAACCCAAAAATAGCAATCAAGGGTATGCCCACAATCATAAAAATAATGCCAATAATTGCATGAGTATTTTTCCAGAGCAATACCTTTTGTTTGAAAACTTTCGGTAAATCACGCGGCGGCAAAGATGGCTTTTCTCCTTTGTCGCCGTTGATACTTCTCGGCAGCGGACCGCCGCAATTCATGCAATTGGTGGTCGTAGGGCGAGCTGCGTAATATGTATTGCACCAGGGACAGGTTACGGATTGGTTGAGCAATTGCATAGAAATGGTTTATACAACAAGATACAAAAATTTAAGAATCGAAAAAGTCACTTTTATTATTTATATTTACTATATGAATTTTTTAGTTTATCAATTCAGATAAAAATAATTACATGAAAAGTGTACAAAATTTAATCATAATATTGTTTGTTGGTTTCACAGCATTATTGCAAGGATGTAAAAAGGAAATCAGGCAATCTGATAATACAATTAATCCAATTGTAAAAGAAGAAAACACACGCCTGGATGCAGTGGTGCCAACTACCACAATAACCACATGCATTCAAGGTAAAATATTAGACGAAGAAGGCAATCCCTTAGCAGATGTACAGCTTAGCGCTAATGGTAAAATCACCACTACTGATGCAAAAGGCTTCTTTACATTTGGAGAAATGGAAATTAATGGTCAGTATGCTGTTATTATCGCAAATAAAGCAGGTTACTTTACAGGCGTACGAACATTTTCACCCACTGCAAACGCATTCAATACGGTTGAAATTCAATTGATGAAAAAAAATGCATCACAATCATTTACATCTTCTTCTTCAACAAGCCTGGAGTTTGAAAGCGGTAAAGTGAAGCTGGAATTTCCTGCGAATGCCATTGCAACTGAGAGTGGTGCAGCCTATAAAGGTACAGTAAAAGTCTACGCCCGTTATATTGATCCATCAACTACAAATTTTACTGGCATCATGCCGGGTATGCTGGCAGGCTTGACAAACGAAAATCAAATCACAGCTATGATTTCTTATGGAATGGTGAATGTGGAGTTGGAAGATGGCAGTGGAAATAAACTGGAAGTAGCAGCAAATACAAAAGTAAAAGTCACTTTACCGGCAAAGCCAACAGCCCCGGCAACAATACCTGTCTGGCATTTTAATGAAGCACATGGATTATGGGTAGAAGCAGGAACAGCTGCTAAAACAGGAGTAGGATATACGTTTGAAGCAAATTGTTTTTCGCCTTGGAATTGCGACCAGATAATAAATACTGCTAATGTAACTATTATCATACAAGGACAAAACGGAAAGTCTGTAGGTAATCAGCAGATAGATGTTTATACGTCAGATTTTTTAAATAAAATAGGAACAGTATTTACGGATGGGAGCGGTAAAATTATATTAACACGTGTGCCACAAAATGTGGGTCTGAGGCTGGTTAATGATTGCGGACTTAACATCCAGAAGTCTTTGAATATTACTGCACCCACAGCCATTATAACGGTTAATAGTGCAGAAATTAACAGCGGCAGGATTTATACAATAACAGGTAAAATAATAGATTGCGGAGATACTATCTATGCAGACAGGTATTACAGCATAACAGGTGTAGATAATCCCGAAATTTATTTTGGCGGAAGGACGGATTCTGCCGGCAATTATTCACTTACAAGTATATTATGTTCAACTGTAAATACAACTACGCCCTACAGAGTTAGGGCGGTTCTTCATATTTCTAATACGACTATCAAGACAGATACATTTTCCATTACTTTTTCCGGTTCAAGCCAGGCTAACAAGTACATTGAATTTTGTAGTTTAAATTTTATTTCCAACCAGTTTAACCCGGGATTGACATATGGTACCATGACCGATATTGATGGTAATGTCTATAAAACAATAAAGATAGGAACGCAAACATGGATGGCGGAAAACCTGAAGACAACACATTTAAATGATGGTACATTGATACCACACTTAACGAATAGGCAACGATGGGATACCCTGACTACAGCAGCCTATATTTACTTCAATTATGATACAAGAAATATTGCTAAATATGGCAACGGATATAATTGGTTTGCCATAGGTACCGGTAAATTGGCTCCTGCTGGCTGGCATGTACCGACCAACACAGAAGTTAATACACTTGTTAATTATTTGGGAGGGAATTATATAGCAGGAAATAAAATGAAATCTTCTGGCTTTTGGACACCATTTGCAGGAATAACCAATACGAATAGCAGCGGATTCTCAGCTCTTGGTACTGCCGGTTACATTAATGTAAATGGCTTTAGCGGAGAATCAGGTACAAGAACAGCTTTTTGGACAGCTACAACGTCCTCAGGTTATACAACTCTTGCAGATTGTTATTTCTTATACAATGATTATTCAAGTGTAGGTCAGCCCGGATTTATAAAGACAAGTGGATTTTATGTTCGTTGTATAAAGAATTGATTATTTGTTTTGTGTTCATTTATTTTGCGAAATATTAATCACAACTGTATGGTATTTCTCACAGCCGCAACATCTTTTCCAATCTGTATTTTTAGCAAATCCCAATTATCGTATTTGATTTGCGGGCGCAGGTAATCTACGAAAATCATGTCTAAATCTTTGTTGTACAAGTCGCCGTCAAAATCTAAAATAAATACTTCAATCGTCAATTTACTATTGTCGAAAACCGTTTCTCTGTAACCGATGCTAAGCGCACCTTTATAAAACTGCCCGTCAATTTTTATTTTTACCGCATACACACCTGAAGCCGGAATGAGCTTATGCGGATTAGAGATTTCAATATTGGCGGTAGGGAAGCCCAGTATCCTGCCAATCTTATCGCCGTGTACTACTTTTCCTTTGATGGTAAACGGATGCGCTAAAAACTGATTCGCATGTTTGATATCGCCATCCAGTAAGGCATTGCGCACTTTGGTAGAACTTACGGATATTTCATCTAATGTCTGTGCGGGAATTTCTTCCACTTCAAAACGATAGGTGGAAGCAAGTGTACGTAACAAATCGATAGTTCCTTTTCTGTCTTTGCCAAAACGATGATCGTAACCAATCACAATTTTCTTTGGATGAAAATTATGTACGAGAATTTTTTCTACGTATTCCGTTGCATCCATATTGGCAAACTCTTTGGAGAATTCATTAATCACCAGATGATTTAAACCAAATGTTTCCAGCAGTTCTTCTTTTTCGTCAATGGTAGAAATCAATTTTAATTTTTCATCATCCGGATGTAAGACTAGTCGTGGATGAGGATCAAACGTAAGTAAAATGCTTTCGCCGTTTATTTCCTGTGCAATATCATTAATACGTTTGATAATTTGCTGATGCCCGAAATGAACGCCATCATAAGTGCCAATGGTCAGCACAGCATTTTTGAAATCCGGTAAATTATCTAAGCCTTTATGAATCTGCATGGTCGTTTCTTTGTACTCTAGCTTTAAATGTATTAAATTTTCTCCAGAAACTGTTCAACGGTAAATGCATCCTTTACATCGTATTTGCCGATTTGAGTTCTTCTTAACGAATGTAAATAAGCCCCGTTATTTAATCTCTTTCCAAAGTCATTGGCCAGGCTTCGGATATAGGTTCCTTTGGTGCATTCCACATGAAAATAAATCAGGGGTAGTTCAATCTTTACAATATCTAACTTTTTGATGGTAATTACTTTTGATTTTACGGCTACTTCTTTTCCTGCGCGGGCTAAATCATAGGCACGCTTTCCGTCAATTTTTACGGCAGAATGTATCGGTGGAAATTGTTCCTGCTCACCAACAAAACTTTTGGCGCAATCATAAATAGCTTCCTCTGTAATGCCGGAAATATCAAATGTCTCATTAACTTCTTTTTCAGAGTCAAAACATTCGGTAGTACCACCCAGAAAAAAGGCACCCGTATATGTTTTATCGGCATCCTGAATTTGCTGAATGTCTTTTGTTTTCTTTCCCGTGCAAAGAATCAGTAAACCGGTAGCTTTAGGGTCCAGTGTGCCTGCATGACCAATTTTCACAGGACCAACTGTTCTCTTCAATGCGAATTTAATTTTATTCACCACATCAAAACTGGTCCAGTCCAATGGCTTATCAATTAAGATAACTTCTCCTTCTGAAAAATTCATACTGCTTGTCATACCGAACGTGTGAAAATCTGATTAGTGATTAAATAAAAGAAGTAGTAAAATCACAGAGCCGATAATGATTCTGTAGATACCAAAGGAACGAAATCCAAATTTTTGAATAATTTCTATAAATGATTTTACGGCGAATAATGCCACCACAAATGAAACGATGCAACCAACGGCTAGAGCAATGATTTCAGGTGTTGCAAAAGAAACACTGCCTTCCTGAATTACATCCAGCGTGCTTTTGGCACTGGCAGCCAGCATGGTTGGCACAGCAAGAAAAAATGAAAATTCAGCAGCTTCTTTTTTCGTTAGTCCAAGACTCATACCGCCAATGATGGTAGATGCACTTCTGCTTAATCCCGGAAATAATATACTGAGTACCTGAAATAAACCTATTTTCAAAGAAGTGAAATAGTCGATTTTTTCTTCACTGTCAATCGTATTTTTTGTAAACCATTTATCAACAAACAATAAAATGATACCACCCGCAATCATGATACAAGCGATAAAAGTTAGATTACTTAATACATTGTCGATATGTTTTTTCAGTAATGCACCAAAGACTAAGGCTGGTATAACCGCAATAACTAATTTGATATAGAATTTGATGTTTTTGAAATCGAGGAACTTGCGCCAGAATAGAACGACTACCGATAAAATAGCCGCCAGTTGTATCACAATTTCATACAGATTTCTGAAGGGTGTTTCGGGGATACCCACCAGGAAATCTACTATTTTCATATGTGCCGTGGACGAAATGGGCAAAAATTCTGTTAATCCCTCTATAATGGCAAGGATAATAGCATGTACAAGTGTCATAAGTGTGTGTTATTATTAAACTTCGCTGGTAGCAGCAGGTTTTTTTAAGATGGCCACAATAATTACGAAAAACCCTGCAATAACGGTAATTGGTGCTAAAGTGATTCTTCGGAAAGAATATATTTCAGCTTCGTTAAAGACATTTGGATCCGTATTTCCGCCACTCATTAAGATAAATCCGAGGATGATTAAGAAGGCACCTAGTCCCAAAATAAGATAGTTGGTTTTATCAAACAAAAGCGTAGAATTCTGACTGGCCGGTAATCTGAACCAACTGCCTGAACTTGTTTTAGGTTTAACTGTACTTTTTACAGTTGCCTGCGCTTGTTTTGACTGAGGAATATTTTTTGAGGAAGGTTGATTTTTTGCCATAATCTGCTTTTTTAATATAATTCGTCCAGTTTTATTTTCAGGTATTTGTTTACCGCAAGATAGGTGCTGGTAATGGAAATTAAAATACCGAAAATGATTAAACTGACAGCTATCAGTGACAAAGTTACAAAATCTTGTCCTGTAAACTCAATAGAAAACTTATAAATTGTTAAATAGATAAGGCCTGCCAGCACCACAATGGCTATCATTGCACTGATAACTCCGGAAACAATGGATTTGATGATGTATGGCTTAATGATAAACCATTCGTTGGCGCCAATCAGCTGCATGCTTCTGATGGTAAAACGCTGTGAATACATCATCAGTCGTATGGTATTATCTATAATCAAAAAAGCGACAATCAGCATGATGATGCTTAAAATAACGATGCCTACAGTAATCGGTTTTAAAGTAGCACCGGTCGTGCTTACAGCCATATCGGAATAAAAGACTTCCTGTACGCCACTCAATCCAACTAAAGCCGATTTTACATCTTTTACAAAATCGGGATTGGAGTAATCCGCTTTTAAATTGATGATATAAGCATCGTATAAGGGATTTTCACCTAAAATCTCTCTGAAATTTTGTCCCAGTTCGCGCTCAAATTGTTCTGCGGCAACATCTTTGCTTTTAAACGTGATTTTTGAAACGTAATTTTGTTTTTTCAGGTAAGCGGCTATCGCCGTTTTTTGCTCTTCAGAAACATCTGCTTTCAGATTCAAATCGATTTCAATGCCTTCTTTAATCTTGTTGATTTCTTTCTGAACGGTAAAAACACCAAATGAAAACAAGCCTATGATAAATAATATCATAGCAATACTGATGATGGCGTAGATAAAATTTGGTTTACGCTTTTTTGGTATTTTCGGTTCTAAATCTTCTGACATATGTAATTGAACGCTAAATTAAGATTTTTTTAGGGCACGAAACTGATTTTTTCCCACAATCGTTACTAAATGATGAAAAATAAATGTTGTTAGCATCATCATTTCAAAGATTCAGGAAAGTATTCGTAAATGCCTTACAGCTTTTATATCTTTACACTATGAACAACGCACCTTTGGGAATTGAATTGTATTTGCGCCCAACTTATTTTGTAGACAGTGAGCAGCCGGATATCCAGCGTTTTGTGAAAAACACAATTGGCAACGAAATTGATAAAACTAAAATTGCGGTTAAGTTATATTACGCTGTTCGCGATGGCTGGCGATACAATCCATACAATATAGATTTGCGCCATACTGCTATGAAAGCAAGTTCACTTTTTAACAGAGAAAACAAGGGTGGTTATTGCATTGAAAAAGCCTGTTTATTGAATGCTTGTTTGCGCGCAGCTGATATTCCGAGCCGTTTCTGCTTTTTTGATGTAAAGAATCATATTGGGGTAGACAAATTAATTCAGGTATTAAAGACAGATGTATTGGTTTTTCATGCCTGCAGTGAAATATACTTAAATGGAAACTGGGTGAAAGCTACACCCGCTTTTAATATAGAATTATGTGAACACTTAGGCGTGCAGCCTATGGAGTTTGATGGAGTAAACGATTCCATCTTTCAGCAATACGATGAAAAAGGAGAGGTGTTTATGGAATACCTCAAAGATTACGGTACATTTCATGATGTTCCTCACGATATGTTTGTGATGTTGCTGCATCAGTATTACCCGCATTTCTTCCTGAAAACGGAGGATAAGGCAATGGTAAATATTTAAACCAACAACCTTTTACTGTTTTTAACAACGATTCGGTTGTTACTTTTCCGGTTCCAATTCAGGGATGTAAAAAGTCATAAAAAAGCATGATATTAATCATAGTATTTCTGCTTGCATTCCTTCAACTTTGTTCTAAATAAATTATCTATGCCACAACAAAAACACTTAGCAGAATTACACCACGATCACAGAGAATGGAAAAATATCTTGTTCTTTTACGAAGAAGATATTGTTACCATGAAAAAACGGTTAGAAGAAGTCGCCTCCAAAAATACCGACAGAGAAATGCATGGTTTGGTAGAACGTTTTCAAAATAAACTGATTATTCAGTCAGAACAAATTGATATTTTACGACACGATATTAATGCTTGTGAAGATGTTTTGGTGAAGAATGTAGAGCATAATCCGGTGGCGAGTGATAAAAGAAAAATTGATGATCACACCGAGTTGAGAGAAAGAGTACAAACATTTGAATTATTATTTAACAAACTCAGGAAAGACCTTAATGCATTCGTTGCGAAATGGATGTAGTTATTAGCATAGCTTTTTTAGAACGGCAGCAATGCCGTTTTTTTTATTTTATAAATTGAAGCTACAATGTGTATTTTTGTATGAATACTTTAAAGATGTAAATGAAAAGTGTACTAATACCTATACCGGACAAGGATTTTGACACCACCGAAGTAGCCATTACCTGGAAAATCCTGAAAGCAAACGGAAACAAAATTATTTTTGCTACAGAGAACGGTGCGGTAGGTGAAACTGACCCCTTGCTGCTCACAGGTGTTATTTTCGGACAGTTGGGTGCAAAGAAAGACGCTATTGAAGCATATCATTTACTATTGCATTCCGATGAATTTCAACATCCAATAAAATATAATGAAATTCATCCTGCTGAATATGACTTGTTGTTTTTGCCCGGCGGACATGCAAAGGGCATGCGTCAGTATCTGGAAAGCAAAACACTGCAGCAAAAAGTAGTGGAGTTTTTTAGGCTGAATAAACTGGTTGGTTCTGTTTGCCATGGCCCTTTGGTATTGGCGAGAAGCATAAATCCGGAAACGGGAAAGAGTGTCATCTATGATTACAAAGTAACTGCTTTAACCAAGTCGCTGGAAAAACTGGCGTATTATCTGACGAAATGGAAACTGGGCGACTATTACAGAACCTATCCTGCATATGTGCAGGATGAAATTGGAAGCTATCTGCATGACAAAAATAATTTTGAAACAGGGATATCCAGTTTCATTTCGTTTTTAGTAGAAGACAGAAATCTGATTACGGCCCGATGGCCAAACGATGTTGAAAAACTGGCAAATAAACTGGCAGAGAAATTAAAGTAATTACTGGAAGTTATCCAGCTTTATATTAAATATCAGTACCGTATTTCCCGGGATTGTTCCGCTGCCCGTTGTTCCATATCCTAATGCAGAAGGGATAAATAATTTTATTTCGCCGCCTTTTTTGATTAGAGGAATACCTTCTTTCCAGCCTTGTATTACGTTGACTAACGAAATAGGGATGAACGTTCCTGCTTCGCTCTGATCGAATGTAACACCGGTGGTGTAAGAACCTCTGTAATACACCCAAACGGTGGAAGTGGCATTGGGACTTGCACCAACACCAGAATCTGCGATTGCATAAAATAATCCGGATGCAGTGGAATCAGCATTAGTGATTCCATTATCTCGGATATATTGACGGATAATTTCCCGGTCTACTTTTGCCTGATCAACTTCTGTTTTTTTACAGGCAAAAAATGCGACAGGAAGTAAGAGTACGAATAAGCTTTTAAATATGTTCATTTTTTTGTTTTTTTTATTTGTAATTAAACCTGTAATACACCCACATTGAATTTTTCTACCGGTGCATTGTTAGCAGCCTCTATTCCCGTTGAAATCCATTTTCTGGTATCCAGCGGGTCAATTACGGCATCTACCCACAAGCGAGCCGCTGCATAGTAAGAGGTGGTTGTTTTGTAATAATGGTCTCTTATCTTTTTTAATGTTTGTTGTTTTTCTTCATCCGAAAGCTGCGGACCATCTTTGGATTCTAAAGCACCCATTTGCATCTGCAAAATAGTATTTGCTGCCTGATCTGCACCCATTACAGCTATCTTGGCAGTCGGCCAGGCAACTATCAATCTTGGATCATATGCCTTACCGCACATAGCATAGTTTCCTGCCCCGTATGAATTGCCGGTAATCACCGTAAATTTAGGGACCGTAGAGTTTGCCACGGCATTTACCAGTTTCGCGCCATCTTTTATTATACCGCCTTGTTCGCTTCTTGAACCTACCATAAAACCGGTAACATCCTGCATAAAAATCAAAGGTATTTTCTTTTGATTGCACAGCATAACAAAACGCGCGGCTTTATCAGCTGAGTCAGAGTAAATAACCCCGCCAATCTGAACTTCTCCTTTCTGGCTTTTCACCACAGAACGCTGATTGGCGACAATTCCTACACTCCAGCCATCTACACGTGCATAAGCACAAACAATGGTTTGTCCGTAATCTTCTTTATATTCCGTCAGTTCGGAGTCATCTACCATTCTTTTCAGCACATCTCTGATATCATATGGTTTTGTGGTAGAAAAAATACCGTAAATTTCCTTTTCAGCTGCTTTGGGCTTTTTGGATTTTATTCTGTCAAAACCCGCATTCTCAAATTTACCGTATTTATTAATCAGTTTTTTGATGGTGTCCAGACATTCCTTGTCATCTTTCACTTTGTAATCGCAAACGCCACTAATGGCAGTTTGTGTTACCGCGCCACCCAGTGTTTCTTTATCGACACTTTCTCCGATAGCCGATTTTACCAGATAAGGACCGGCTAAGAAGATACTGCCGGAGCCTTCTACAATCAGACTTTCGTCACTCATGATTGGCAAGTAAGCACCACCTGCTACACAACTGCCCATAATAGCAGCAATTTGCGGAATGCCCATCGAAGACATTTTTGCATTATTTCTGAAAATCCTGCCGAAGTTTTCTTTGTCCGGGAAAATTTCATCCTGCATCGGAAGGTAAGCACCGGCACTATCTACCAGATAAATAACAGGTAATCGGTTCTCCATGGCAATTTCCTGTGCACGCAGGTTCTTTTTGCCGGTTATAGGAAACCAGGCACCCGCTTTTACAGTGGCATCATTTGCCAGTATCAGGCACTGTCTGCCGGAGACATAACCAATCACCGCCACCACGCCGCCTCCCGGGCAGCCACCTTGTTCGTGATACATATCATCACCGGTAAGTGCACCTATTTCTATGGATTCAGTGTTTTTATCTAAAAGATATTCTATACGTTCTCTGGCAGTCAGTTTTCCTTTTTTATGCTCAGAGTCTATTTTCTTTTGTCCGCCGCCAAGATATACTTTTTGCAATTTCGCTTTCAGTTCGTCTACCGCCAGTCGCATGGCGTCTTCGTTCTTATTAAAATCAATATCTGTCATGGTATAAAAGTAAGAAGGAAAAAGTGAAATGCCAAAAGAGTTCAATTCCGTAAATTGATTTGTGTATTTATTTAACCTTATTTTTAATTTGGAATCCTGAATAAAGATGTATCTTTGTAGCCGGGCAAGTCTTATACGACCAGCTCCTGACAAATCCTCCAGGGTCGGAAGGCAGCAAAGGTAGTTGGTTGAGCGGTGCGCTGTAAGTAACTTGCCTTTTTTATTACACTTCATAAACATCATATAAAACAGCTCCGAGTATTTGGAGCTGTTTATTTTTTAGGTTTTCAAAAATTATTTTTTTATAATTTTAGATATAGATTTCAGTTCAAAAAATCATTAAATCCAAAGTGCTTTTGGCTTTTTACTTTTGCCTTACTACTTTATTAGCGTATCTTTGCCTTAAATTCAGAAATATTTATGATTACAGTTAATAATTTATCGCTTCAGTACGGGAAACGGGTGTTGTTTGACGAAGTGAATGTAAAATTTACCCATGGCAATTGCTATGGTGTAATAGGAGCGAATGGTTCCGGGAAATCTACTTTTTTAAAGATACTTTCCGGTGAAATTGAATCTACTACCGGAAATATTGAGTTTTCTCCTGGTGAGCGTATGTCTGTTTTATCACAAAATCACTTTGCCTTTGAAGAAAATACGGTTTTGGATACTGTAATGATGGGTAATAAACGCCTGTACGACGTAATGAAAGAAAAAGATGCCTTGTATGCAAAAGCAGATTTCACTGATGAAGACGGACACAAAGTAGGCGATCTGGAAGCAGAATTTGCTGAAATGGATGGCTGGAATGCGGAAAGTGATGCAGCAGAGTTATTGAGTAACTTAGGTGTAAAAGAAGATCAGCACTATAAACTGATGAAGGAACTGCCCTCTACAGATAAGATTAAAGTGTTGTTGTCGCAGGCTTTATTTGGTAATCCTGATATCCTTATTCTCGATGAGCCGACAAATGATCTGGATGTCAATACCATTTCCTGGCTGGAAGACTTCTTGGCTGATTTCAAGAATACGGTGATTGTGGTATCGCATGACCGTCACTTCTTAGACATGGTTTGTACGCATATCGT